>CAZGAI010000001.1:0-13307 GCA_964523175.1 uncultured Victivallales bacterium
AGACGACGGAAGAATTTTTAAGCAACATGGAGAACTGGAATAGTCCGTTGGATAATAAAGACAGAAATTTTTTAAGAGAATTTATGACCTCTGCTGATATGATAAAATTTGCTAAATATGAAGCATCCAAAATTCAGATAGAAACTGCTATTACTAGAGCAGAACAACTAGTGGATGGAACAATCCCGGATGAAGATAATAATAAGTCGAAAGAAAAGGTTTCTGAATGAATTCATTTTTATTATATCAAAACTATTTTAAAGGGTTTCGATTTGAATCACCCTGGTACCTTTTGCTTTTAATTCCTCTGATTTTATTTCTGCTGCTTGCTGTAAAAAGAAAATCACCAACTCTGTCTATTCCCTGGATTAAGCCTTTTTTAAGAAAAAAATCTCGGATAGGTTTTAAGAAAACTTCAATTCCTTTTGTTTTTTATACGGTAGCTTTTATTTTGGTAATTTTTGCTGTTGCTAGGCCACAGCAGGGGATGGAAGAACTTAAGCAGCGTGCTGAAGGTATTGACATCATGCTTGCGCTTGATTTATCCGGTAGTATGAAAGGAATAGATATTCCAAAGAACAGTACTTCAGACCAGGTGACAAGAGATTTGAGAAGAGGAAAACTGAAGGAAAGGATTGCTTACGCTAAAGAAGAAATCAAAAAATTCGTAGAAATGCGGCCTAATGATAGAATTGGATTGGTTGTCTTTGCTCCCCTCCCTTATGTTGCATGTCCACCAACGCTGGACCATACATGGCTTCTTTCACATCTTAGCAGTGTTGATGCCGGAATAATAGGCGATGCAACTAATATAGCCGGACCTATCGCGAGCGGAGTGAACAGGCTTAAGACAGCCGATTCAAAGCGCAGAGTAATGGTTCTGTTTACAGATGGAAGTAATAATGTCAATGCCAGGATAAGCCCGTTACAGGCGGCTAAACTTGCCAAAACCTTTAATGTTGTCATATACACAGTAGGCATTGGCAGCGATAATGCCTATGTGCTACAGGAGACCATGTTTGGAGAGCAGTTTATTCCTTTAGGAGGACAGTTTGACAAAAAACTTTTAACTAATATTTCCAAAGAAACCGGAGGTAAATATTATTCTGCAAAAGATGCTAAGGGATTACAGGAGGTTTTGGGACAGATAGACAAGCTTGAAAAAACTTCAGTTGAACAGCCAAGATTTATAGACTACAGAGAACTTGGCGCACCGTTGGTTGTTTTAGCCTTAATTCTGGCCTTTATCGGATTTATCCTTGAAAATACTGTTTACATTAGGCTTCCGTAATAGCAGAAACCACTCCTATAAAATGATATAAGCTTTTTTATTCTCTGGATATTTTTTTAGCCGAAAAGGAAGCTAAGGCCCTCCTCCAAAGACTTAAACACGCGATGTTAGTTAAATATGCTGTTTTCAAAAAAAGGTATAAAAAAGATAGGAAAGTTCTTGACTATAACTTCAAAATGCCCTATAAATATTTTTGTAGGTTAATCAAAGTGATTTTAGAAGATATTGGAGTCTTAACAATTCTTCCTGTTTTTGATTAAAATGTATAATAAATCTTAAACTACCAATTTACTGAACACTACTTGGTACGAAAACCCAAAAAGGAGAAAAGATGAGAAAGCTGTCTAAAGTATTATTAATTACGGCCGCCATTTTAACAGTTGTTATGTGTGCAGGGTGCATTAATTTCGGAACCACACCAGCCAAACAGGGTTTGGTTGTATCGGGTGAAAAGTAAAGACTTTTTGATCTAAAAATCTGGAATCTAAAAAAGGAGAAAAAATGAAGAAGCTGTCTAAAGTATTATTAATTACGGCTGCCATTTTAGCAGTTATTATGTGTGCAGGGTGCCTAAATTTCGGAGAAACACCAGCCAAACAGGATTTGGTTGTATCGGGTGAAAAGTAAAGACTTTTTGATCTAAAAATCTGGAATATAAAATATTAGAAGATAAAGATTCTGTAGCGTTATTACAGGAACTTTGCATCAAGGAGATAAGCTCTATGTCTTGTTCTTTTCTATAATTTTATATTCCTATCTATTATTTTAGAGTTTCTGCTTTTCCGGCGTAGAAGTCACGTTCGGGACTGAGGTCTTTAAACACTTTTTCATCTATGGAGGGTTTTCCTGTCAGGACAAGTGAAGCAATATTTTTTGCAACTCCCGGTCCAAGCATTAACCCCTGCCCGCACATTCCAACTCCTAAATAGAAATTATCTATTTTAGGCGCTTTACCTACGATTGCAAATCCGTCAGGTGTCATAGGATATAGACCACGCCATAAACGTCTGATAAGAAGATTCTTAAAGCGGGGCATTATTGAGATTAAGCGTTTAGCTATTGTCGGCATAAACTCAGAAGTTGATCGCCTGTCTGTTCCCTGAATCAATGGTTTTGGTGTATAGCAGAAAATAATGGCTTTTTCGTGATTTTGACCAAAATACATATTTGAAGTTCTGCCTTCTTCACCTTCTCGGAGATCAACAACCAAAGGCTCTAAAAATTCTTCAACAGGAGCACTTATTCCCGCCTCGTGGCTATCGGGGATTATCGGTATATTGATATTTGCCATGTGGCCGATATCCTGTGCATAAGCACCTGCAGCATTTATCACAATATCTGAAAAATAGGTGTCTTTTGCTGTTTTTACTCCACAAATTCTGTTTTGTTTAATGACTAATCCAATTACTTGACTATGAAAAAGAAAATCAGCTCCATTTTCTATTGCATTAGTTTCAAATGCTTCCGCAGCCAGTAAAGGGCTAATTTGTCCATCATCAGGAGAATAGGTTCCGCCAAGAAGTCCATTTGGGTTAATGCCGGGAACCAGTTCACGGATTCTATCGGGAGGTTCCCAGTTAATATTTAAATTATATTTTTTCTGTTCTTTTAGCATTCCTTTAAACAGAATTTCTTCTTTTTTACGATATACTGGAAAACAGTATCCTCCTTTTTTCCAGCCGACATCAAGGCCATATTTTTCTTTACATGTAGAAAATATTTCAAGGCTTTGTTGACAAATTTGAATTTTGGCCGGATCTGAATGAGTTGCGCGAACTCCACCTATAGCCGCTTTATTCTGTCCCTGTCCAGAAGACGCATTCTTATCAATGCAAAGAACCTTTACTCCTTCTTTTGCAAGAAAAAATGCAGTGGGTTGCCCCACACTGCCGGCACCGATAACGATAACATCATATCTTTTTTTCATCAGCTATCCTCTCTCGTTTATATATCAGAGGTAATTAATACTCAACGTTAAAATTAAGAATTCATATTAAATATTTGCTGTTTGATACTTATTTTTTAGGGTTTGATGCAATAAAGACGGATAAAGGTACTTCAAGCTCAAATGGTCTATAAACATGAGGTTCAAGTTTGTCAGGATCGATACCATATTCATAAAAAATATCACGAATAATACTTAGACATGTTTTCCCGCCGCAAGGTCCCATTCCAATTCTAAGATCAGCTTTTATTGCGTTTATATCTCTGTATCCTAATTTTATTTTATCTACAATCTGCTGCTTGGTTGCTCGTTCACAACGGCAGACAATAATGTCATTATCATTATACGATACTGTATCAATAGGTGGTACTTTCTTTTTCGGTTCATGTATCATGATACCGGCAACTGATTCAGCTTCACCGAATGGAACTTCTAGATGAACAAGTTTACGTCTATCCTGCCATTTAGCCTGTTTAACAGCTAGAATCTTCCCTCTTCCAATAATTTCACCTTCATAGCCAGCTGTAGTTTTAACATCACCTACCTTTAGAATGTTTTCAGGAAGCTCCCATGGTATAATAAGCTTAGCTTTTTCCATTTTAGGGTCATATTCTTCATCAATTATGGTAATTGCAAGGCCGGGGCAAATTGCAACACATTTACCGCAGCCTGTACAGTTTCCTTCAAAGGCGGGAAGGTCCATAATAGTCTCGCCTTTAAGAGAAATACAGTTTTTAATGCAGCCATCGACACATGGGTCACAAGGTATTTCCTGTGTGCAGCGGATAACTGGATATTTCGTTCCAGTTCCTTTTTTAGGTTTAGGCAATTTAACTGTTTTTCCCGGCCTGCTTTGTAGTATCTCAGCAATTTCCCCCCATTCAGAGGGTGTTTTTATATCTTTACCCATATCCTGAAGAATTTTTCTACCTACAATTTTTCCTCCAAAGATTGCAGCGGATGCCTCAGCAATAACTTGTGAATCTCCTGCAGCATAAGTTTTGATTCCAAACTCCTCTGCTTTTTTCAACATTTCATTAACAGGAGAAAGTCCTACTGCAATTAGCAGAGTATCAACTTCAATTTCAGCTTCTGTCCCGGGGATAGGCTGAAAATTATTATCGACTTTAGCTATAATTACTTTTTCAAGTTTATTATTTCCTAAAGCCTGAAGAACTGTATGTGAAGTCCATACTGGAACTCCAAGGCGTTTAATTTTATCCAAGTGGACTTTGTAGCCACCGCACTCAGGAAGGGCCTCTGCAAGACCTAAGACATCAATTCCGGCCTGAAGTGCGTGATAAGCAGCAATTAATCCTACATTTCCACCGCCGAGAACAAATAGTTTATCAGCTGATTTAACCATATCTCTGTTGACAAGTGTCTGGAAAGCGCCGGCGCCATATATGCCTGGAAGATCACATCCTGGAAAAGCCAGGGCCTTTTCTCTGGCTCCAGCAGTTACAAGAAATCTATCAGTTTGGACTAAGACATATTTATTATTTTTTATAACACCAATTTTTTTATCTGAAAAAGCGGCAACGACAGGAGAATTAAGCCATACAGAAATATTATCAAATTTATATATTTGATCAGATAATATAGTTCCTATATCCATGCCACGTACACCGGCATAGCATTCTTTTGCCGATCCAAAGAAATTATGGGTTTGAAGGCCTAATTTCCCTCCGAGAATATCTTTATCATCAGCTATAATTACATTTACACCCTGTGATGCTATTTCTATTGCGGCAGAAAGTCCGGCCGGGCCACCGCCCATAATAAAAACGTCAGTAGTAAATACATCAACAGAAAGGGAAGAAATCTTCTGTGGCGAATCTTCAGGTGGAAGCGGAGGAATTCCTTCTATTGGCAATACTTTCATCCCTTTAACAGTAGCAGTAACACATGACTTTACAGATTTACCATCAGCCGTTACGAGACACTGAGCACATTGTCCGTTAGCGCAAAAAATACCCTGAGCAGAGTTATCTTTATGGTGTTTCCCGAAAGTTCTTATTCCATTTGCGAAGAGCGCCGTAGAAATCATCTCACCTTCATATGCCTTTAATGGAAGGCCATTGAAAAAAAAAACAATTATTTTTTTCGATAGAGGTGAAAGAACAGGGTGTTTGGTAATCCTATAGTCAGACATCTTATCTTCTCCCGAAAAATACAAAAATAATAGTGGATATCTATAAAAATAATATAAAAATGATTCTATGTCAATTCCGATATCGTTATTCCATAAGGAGAAATGAATAAAACTTATAATAAAGAATAGAAATTTGTTTATTAAGATATAAATTAATTCTTTTTATTTTAATCTTATATTTTTAAAGTTAAAGGATAAACATATGAACAGCAAGTTAGATATGGAAACACTTGTTTCCCTTTGCAAACGCAGAGGTTTTGTTTTTCAAAGTTCTGAAATATACGGTGGTATAAATGGATTTTGGAATTACGGTCCCTACGGAGCTGCCATGAAAAGAGCAGTTGAGAAACTATGGTGGAATGAAATGGTTGAAACCAGGAGCAATATTGAAGGTCTCGATTCCACTGTTATCTGCAACCCAAAAGTGTGGGAGGCTTCCGGGCATCTGGATAAATTCGGCGATTTGATGATTGACTGTAAAGACTGCAAGACACGTCATAGAGTTGATCAGATGGAGGATGCTTCTGTTTGTCCTAACTGTGGTTCAAAAAATTTAACAGAACCAAGAGAATTTAACCTGATGATGAAAACATATATAGGGCCTGTTTCAGATGAAGATCACGTTGCTTATCTTCGGGCCGAAACCTGTCAGCCTATTTTTACTGATTTTCACAGTGTCCGTATAGCTTCCAGGCAAAAACTACCCTTCGGTATTGCTCAAATCGGGAAAGCGTTCCGTAACGAAATAAATCCACGCAATTTTATATTCAGGTCACGTGAATTTTCACAAATGGAAATGGAATTTTTCTGTTTTGATGATGAATCAATGGAATGGTATGAATACTGGAAAGAGCAAAGAATCAAGTATTATCACGAGAAACTTGAATTCAAAGATGATGAACTGCGAATTCATGAGCATGAGACATTAGCTCATTATGCAAAAGCTGCTCTTGATGTCGAATTTAAATTCCCATTTGGTTGGGGAGAGCTTGAGGGCGTGCACCATCGCGGGACATGGGATATGTCAAGGCATCAGGAATATTCAGGAGAATCAATGGAGTACTTTGACCAGGAAAATAAGCGAAAGATTATTCCTACCGTTGTTGAAACATCAGTGGGTGTTGATAGGACAATGCTTGCTATTTTATGTCACTCATATGATGTTGATACTGCTGAAACAAAAAAAGAAGGCAAGAAAGACGACATTAGAAAAGTCCTTCGGATTCCTGCAATTGTAGCACCTATACAGGTTGCTGTTTTACCATTGTCTAAAAAGCTTTCAGAAAGAGCTGAAAATGTGTATAAAGATATCCGGAAACGGTTCCGCTCCGAGTTTGATGTTACAGGCAGTATTGGCAAACGGTATAGAAGACAGGATGAAATTGGTACTCCGTACTGTGTGACAGTTGATTTTGAGTCACTGGAGGATAATGCAGTAACTGTTAGAAACAGAGATTGCATGTCTCAGGAAAGAATTAGTGCGGACCAGTTAATTTCATATTTTAACGATAAGCTTCTGATTTAACCAAAACAATTGAAAAAAAATGATAAATAGGTTATAATTCAAATAAATATTAATTGCGAATTGTTTTTAATTTTAGTTTAGAGGAGAGGGTATCAATATGAAATGTCCAAATTGCTGTAACGTTGAATTAACTGTAAAAGAAGTTGAAGGAATAAATGTTCAATTATGTCCATCCTGTTCAGGAATTTTTCTTCATAAAGGTGAATTGCAGAAAATTGCTCATCACACAGCTGGAGATGTAGAATATTCCTCTTTAGCAAATCTTGAAACTAGTACAATATCTGAATTATCATGTCCTATTTGTGAAACAGAAAAAATGGTGAACATTAATTTCGCATCGTATTCCGATGTAATTATGCAGTATTGCAGGAAATGTTCTGGAATTTGGCTTGAGAAAGGTGAATTAGCACAGATTAATGCAGAGATTGATAAATTAAATCATGACGAAGAACCTTGGGAGCATTCTTTTAAAGTATTTGTTTCAAAGCTTCCTTTTATGTGGTAATAGCCTTAATTTATGATTTTTAAGTAATGCAGGAAGTGATTTGTAGTAGCTCAATTCAGGTAAAATCATACAAATTGTATTATAGCATAAAATATTAAAATGCTGTTGCATGCTTTGATTTTTAAGGATATAATATTATTTTATAGGTTCAGTTCCTTAAATAGGATAGTACTTGGAAAAAGCTTGAAATTAAGATTCCGGCTTTAATTTTTCATCTATCGCTAAGGATTGAAATAAAGTTAAAAAAATCTAATTATAACGAGGAGAAGTTAAAATGGCAGCTGTAGTTGATGCAGAAAAATGTACTGGTTGTGAAAGTTGTGTAAGCGCATGTCCTGTTGAAGCAATTTCAATGGTTAGTGACAAGGCTAAAGTTTCAGCTGAATGTATTGATTGTGGTGCTTGTGTGGATGAATGTCCTCTTGAAGCAATATCAATGGCATAGGCATATGTTTGCTAAGGGGCTGTATTAAAAGCAGGTTTATTAGGAATTAACTATATCTCTGAAAAGTATGTCGGCAATTTTTTTGTCTGAGCATAAAGAGTAAAGATATAAATTAAAATTTCTAATTAACTCCTATTTATTAGGACTTTTAATACAGCCTCTTTTTTTGAAATGATTATTTAAGTATATTTTCCCAAAAAACAATCTGTTTTTTTACCTGTTCTGTAGATGTAGCTCCTGAAATATCACGTTTGGCTATACTATTTTCTGGTGAAAACAGTTTCAGAAAATGCTGAGTAGCTTCCGGTATTGAAATCTTAATTTCCTCAAGAGTAATACAATTAAGCTGACGATTATTTTCATTGCACCATTTGACCAAAGCCCCTACCCTGTTATGAGCTGTCCTGAAGGGAACTCCTATCTCTACAAGTTTTTCTGCTAAATCTGTTGCCATTAGCATCGGATCACCAGCTGCTTCTCTCATATTTTTTTTATTAACTTTCATTGTTACAATCATGGGAGGATATACTGAAAGAATTTTTTTAGTTGTATCAATTGCATCAAAGAGAGGTTCTTTGTCTTCCTGTAAGTCTCTATTGTATGTCATTGGAAGACCTTTTAGCAATGTTAAAAGTGATACCAGATCACCAAAAATTCTCGCTGTTTTGCCTCTTGAAAGTTCAGCGATATCAGGGTTTTTTTTCTGCGGCATTATACTCGAACCAGTACAAAAAGCATCTGCAAGTTCAATAAAATTAAATTCAGTTGAGCTCCACAGAATAATATCTTCAGAGAGACGCGAAACATGCATAGCAAAAATAGAAAGAGCTCCGAGCAGTTCACATGCAAAATCTCTGTCAGCAACAGCATCCATACTGTTTCTTGATATTTTTGGGAAATCGAGTAATTTGGCAGTAATTTTACGTTGTATCGGGAGCGTTGTTCCTGCCAAAGCACCTGAGCCAAGGGGCATAACATTTAATCTATTTCTGCAGTCATTTAATCTGCCAATATCTCTATCAAACATTTCAATAAATGCCAAAAGATGATGTGCAAAGAGAACAGGCTGAGCTCGCTGGAGGTGTGTATAACCTGGCAGAATAGTTGAGGTATTAGAGTGCGCTTGTTCGAGCAAAGCTCTCTGGAAATTTTTTACTTCTTCTATAATAATATTTATTTCATCCCTGAGATATAAACGTATATCCAATGATATCTGGTCATTTCTGCTTCTGGCAGAATGAAGTCTTGCACCTTCAGGGCCAATCATTTCTATCAATGCACTCTCAATATGCATATGAATATCTTCAAGTTTTGAGCTGAACTCAAAATCACCGTGCTCAATATTTTCCCGGATTTGCTCTAATCCGGAAACTATTTGATGTCCTGATTCTTCCAGAATAACACCTGACTTAGCGAGCATTTTTGCATGTGCGATGCTGCCTTGAATATCATATTTATATAAACGTTTATCAAATGAAACTGATTCTGAAAATTCTGCTAGTGCTTTGTTAGGTTTACTGTTGAAACGTCCATCCCACAATGGCATAATACAACCTCTTATGTTTAATTTAAAGTATAGGAATTTGCTTTTTAAGTTTCTGACAGGCAATAATATAACATCACTTATCGGAAGATAATAATAAAATAAGTTTAACTTGTGAAATTTAGTGTTGTAGAGGATGATTGAAGGTGAGACAACAAGTGTTTTATTGTCAGGATAAATTCTGACAATAAAATGGTTGACAATTTAAGTCTGGATATTGAATTAATCTTCATCTAAAATTCTACGTATTTCAGTAGCCAGTTCACTCACTTTGTGCGGTTTGTGTAAAAAACCGTTAGCGCCGTTATCAAGAAGATCTTCAATTTCTTCATCAGATACATAACCGCTTGACAAAAGAATTTTAGCTTTAGGATTAATTGCTTTTAACTGATAAAAAGTACTGTGTCCGCCAAGCTTAGGCATAATCATATCAAGAAAAACCAGACTGATTTCACCGGGGTTATTTTTATATACTTCAATTGCCTCTTCACCGTTACCGGTTAAAATAACAGAATATCCTAAATTTTGTAAAGCTTCTATAACAAAATCCCAGATTGCGTCTTCGTCATCGACAACAAGAATTGTTTCATTTAGTTTTGCGTAAGGTAAATCTTTATTCATTTTTCCTATCTCCTCTTAACATTATTATAACATATAACATGGAGATATTACTTAATCAAAAATGAAAAATATTGAAAAAAAATATTTTATCTAGATTTGCTCGGCGGAAGTCTTTCCTTGCGATCAAATCTAGTTTGCAGGGAAATTAGGATAAACAAAGTTATAAGGGTTATCTTCTATGGTAAAAATCCATTCCGGCTCAATTAGCGGACCATACCCCCAGGCACTCCAAAAATATTTTGAGGTAGAGGCACCCGGCAAAGGCATTGGAAACGTAACAACCTCTACTGCACCAACGCATACTCTGCCAACAAAATAAAAAACACCTTTTAAAACTCCATAGGTTAACGCTGCAATTCCACCTTCTTTGTTATTAACCTTGTATGGTTGGATTAAGACTTCAAATACTCCGAAGGCAATATTTGAAACTCCGCGACCAAGTTTTCTAATGGGGCCGTGAGCAATTTTTTCCATTACTTTAGTATCTCCACTGCCTACAAGGGTATCTTCCTGTTCGTAGTAGGGGTTATTATAGGGGAGACGTGTTTCGTCGTAAATATAATCTGATTGCCCATGAAGTTGAGAAAATGATAAGAAAAAAGAAAAAGCTACAATAAGACATAATAAAATAGATTTGTAGTTAATTCGATTTTGTGCAGACCAAAATATTCTATTAATAATAGATTGATTACGGAGAATGTTCGAAAAATATCTTAAATACATGCTGCTCCCTTTCAATAGTCATTTTATAAAAAACATACAAACCGTTATCTTTTTTAAAATGGCCAATTATTATTTTGCATCAAAATGAACGTTGCAGACTAGCAATAAAAACAGGTTTGTCTATAGTTAAGTATATTATATAGTGTTTTTGATGTCAAACAAAAAACTCACGGAATGATCAATTATGGGTCTAAAACTTGAAAAGATAAATAATTTATCACAAAATATACATAAAAAGCAGCATGATTGTAAAATAACTGGAGATCTACAACCCAAAAAGAGTAAAGTTTCTTTAGATAAAAAAATAACTATACTAACAGATGTTTATGCTAATATAAATGTATCTGGAAGTTGTATTGTAGAATTGGATCTAGGTTGTGGGAAAGGTGCTTTCACAACAGCATTAGCGGAAAAATACCCTGACCGTTTAATATTTGCAGTAGATGTAATGCTGGGACGTTTAAGAAAATTATGCAGAAGAAATTTGCGTTGTAATGTTAACAATATTCAGTTGCTGCGTGCTGAAGCCTGGTATCTTGTCGGAGAAGCTTTACCTGATCGATCAATCGACAGGCTTCACCTTCTATGCCCTGATCCATGGCCAAAGGAGAAACACAAAGGAAACAGGATGGTCAGTACTGAGTTTCTTGGAAGACTGCATAATAAATTAAAGAAAAACGGCGTTTTTCATTTTTCTACGGATGATAATAAATATTATGGACAAGCTGTAAAAACAATCTCTGAGTCAAATTTGTTTAAAAGAGATGATGAACAAATAGCTGACATACTGGATGTAAAGACTGATTTTGAGAAAAGATGGAATGAACAGGGACTAACAGTTAATCATTGTGCCTGGGTGAAAGTATAATCCATATTCGTGTGGGTATTACAGGCTACGGCTATTTTTATGACTTTCGCCCTCGCCCTGCCATTCTTGATATAACTTGCTAGGTAATGATTCAAAGCGAAATGCTTTCTGGAACCGTTATTATGCAGAAGACTCTAAGAAGATATCCTCTGCTTACTTTTGCTATTCAAACAACGCTTTAAATTTTTCCGGGGTTTGCAGAACTTTTCTATTATTGTAATCGAAAAATACAATACCGGTTTTTGCTCTGGCAACTTCCTTGCACGTTTGTTTATTAGATATTTTATAGTATATGTCGCAGCCGTATTTATTTAAATCTCCAGCAGTGACATCAATTGTCAATATGTCCCCATAAAAACCTTCACTCTTATAAATTATCACTGAATCCGACAAAATAATTCCGGCACCCTCTATATCACATTCAGAGTAACTATAGTTGTTCAAAAAACGAAGCCTTGATTCGTGAATGATTGACAGAACAGCATCATTACCGAGATGTCCTCCGTAGTTGATATCACCTATTCTGACAGGTATTTCAGTTGTGAAAATAAAATTTTCAGGTAGTTGCAGTTTTATTCTGGCCATATTTTATTATTCAATCCTTTCTAGGAATTTTCAGGTTCATTCTGCATAACTTCAGCAAGATTTATCATCTCATCAATTTGGTTTTTCGACAATTTTCCTTTGTAGATTGCTCTGCAGACACCTTTTTTGTCAATTAATATAAAACAAGTTGCATCTTTTTCATTTTTTAAAGTAGAATTTTTTTCAATAATCCTATCATAATCAAACAATAGTATAGGCTTTAATACAGTAAGCTTATCGGCAGCTTGTCTAGCTTTATAGCGTATGAGAAAATTAGGTTGCCATGTCGTGTCACAGTTAATAATTGCTACAGGTTGGTAAAGTTTCAATGACAACTTACGATCAAGAACAGCATTCTTTAGAGCATCTGCTACTTCATCCCCTTGGTCTGGAAACCGAGGATCAACATAATTAGCAATGGCAATTCTGCCAGGCCAGCTATCCAGGCTATAGTCCTTTTCATCTCCTGAAAAAAGCCATGCAGGAACCTTTTTACCCACTTCCAGCCTGTCATCAGACGCATTGAGGTTAGAAACAAAAATAAAACATGAAACTAATAAAAAAAATAATTGCCTTTTCAAAAAAATCCTTTCTAAAACTGAGATATTTTAAAAAATATCTAGCAAATTCATTTTCAACTATTAACAGTACCAATTGCTTCGATTTCAATTAATGCATCTTTTGGCAGACGGGCAGCCTCGACACAACTTCTTGCAGGATAATTTCCTGAAAAAAATTGACCATAAACTTCATTAATTTTTAGAAAATCATTCATGTCTTTTATAAAAATAAGGAGTTTTACTGCATTTTTCATGCTGCTACCGCCAGCTTCAAGGATTGCTTTAACATTTTCTAAAGACTGTCTTGTTTGTGCTTCAATATCTTTTGGCATCTCTCCTGTTAGTACATCGATAGGAAGTTGGCCTGATGTATAAACAAGGTTATCGATTTTGATTCCCTGTGAATAAGGACCAATTGCTCCGGGTGCTTTGCTGGTAGATATTACTTCTCTGTTCATTTTAAAACTCCTTTTGTTGATAAAAAATTAGATAAAATATAGTAATCGTTACCCACCCCTAGCCCCTCCAAGGAGGGGAACTT
>CAZGAI010000001.1:13407-41955 GCA_964523175.1 uncultured Victivallales bacterium
GCTCACTCCCTCCAGGGAGGGGAACTTGCTCACTCCCTCCAGGGAGGGGAACTTGCTCACTCCCTCCAGGGAGGGGAACTTGTCTCACTCCCTCCAGGGAGGGGAACTTGCTCACTCCCTCCAGGGAGGGGAATCTGCCTGATTTTCGTATCTAAAACTATAGAATTTAGATTGAATGACTTCATTTTTAGTTCCCCTCCTTGGAGGGGTTAGGGGTGGGTGCATTTTTCTTAATCCATTCTTCTATAATACTTGCGACATAGGTTGGATCATTTTTTACACTCAAATCGTCAAAACGTAAAAATCTAACACCAAAAGACTCAAGCTTTATCTGTCTTTTATCATCCTTAATTTCTGCTAATCGATTATAATGAGTTATTCCATCTATTTCAATTGCAAGCATAAGCTCTTTGCAATAAAAATCAACTATATACTGGTCAATAGGTCGCTGTCGATCAAAGTCATACCCTAAAATCTGTTTCTGCTTAAGTTTCTTCCATAATAAAATTTCTGAAAGAGTCATATTTCTGCGAAGTTCTTTTGCTAAATTTTTTAGTTTCGAATTATATGGAATTATTATGTTTTTCACTTAACTCTTTACTCACCCCTTAATCCCCTCCCAGTAGGGGCAACTTATCTGCCGTTCTTTATATAAAATTTCAAAAATTAAATACTCATAATTTATAAGAAATATAGTCAATTGTTTAGTCCCAAGCTAAAATGTACTTATCAGTTTTTTGTTCCCCTCCCAGTAGGGGTTAGGGGTGGGTGCATTTTCTTTTAATAAAACGACCATACCCTTTTTTACCGATGAATATATTATCTTTGACAATAATTTTACCTCTGGCCATTGTTAATACCGGATACCCTTGAACAATCATTCCTTCGTAGGGTGTATAATCAACATTCTGGTGAAGCATGCTGTTAGTTATTTTAACTTTTTTATTGGGATCAATTATTACAATATCAGCATCTGAACCGATAGAAATTGTCCCTTTTTTGGGATAAAGTCCCATGATTTTAGCCGGGTTTTTGCAGCATATATCCACAAACCGTTCAATACTGATTCGATTTTTCATGACCCCTTCAGAGAACATGAGCGGTATTCTTGATTCAACACCAGGAATTCCACCTGGACATTTTCTAAAATCTTTAGATGCCATTTTTTTCCTCAAGCTTGAACTAAATGGGCAATGGTCTGTTGCAAAAGTTGAAATACTGCCATCTATCAACCCCTCCCATAAAAGAGCTTGATTGGATTTATTTCGAATTGGAGGGCTGCAAATATAATTTAAACCTTCCATATCAGGTTTTTCATACATCGTATCATCTAAAAATAAATAATGAGGGCAAGTTTCAGCAATAACATTTTGTCCTTTACTTTGGGCCAATTTTATATATTCCAACCCTAATGCATTTGATAAGTGAACTATATAAAGGGGAGCATTCTCTGCCATATCCGCTAAAAGAATTGCTCTATTAATAACATCAGCTTCGCACTGAAAAGGTCTGCTTCTTTCGTGGTAAACCGGATCTATTTTTCCAGCTTCAAAATAATCATTTCTTAAAAAATTAACAACTGAATCATTCTCCGGATGGACAGTAAGTAAACCGCCTTGCTTTTTAATTTCTCTCATAATCTGAAGAACTTCGCAATCCTTCATTTTAAATTCATATGTGAAATATGCTTTAAAACTTGGAATGCCTTCATCATTAATTATTGTTTTTATTTCATTAAGTATATTTTTATCAAGGTGTTGAAAGACTCCGTGAAAACCATAGTCAATAACAGCTTTATCCCGGGCATATTTATGGTAAACATCAACCTGGTGTTTAAGACCGCACCCTTTAGGGCCAAAGCCCATATGATCTACAATAGTGGTAGTTCCACCACATGCTGCAGCGACAGTTCCAGTATAAAAATCATCCTCAGCTCTAGCAATTCCTACATCTAAATTAAAATGAGTATGGACGTCTACTCCACCGGGAATAACATACTTATCAGTTGCATCAATAATTTCTGCATTGAGAATAGTTATATTCTCAGCAATATCTACAATCTTTTCATCTTTTATGCAAATATCACTATTGAGCAGGCCTGATTCTGTAACTAATTTCCCATTTTTAATTATAATCATTAGGGATATACCTGTTATTTGCTTTTTATCAAGTTCTTTACCCACCCCTTAATCCCCTCCCTGGAGGGGAACTATCAATTCTGCGCTGGGAGAATTGATCATGTCTGTACTTCTTTCCCGAAAAGGGAAAGTTAGAATTTTTATTTGTTTCCTCATGCTCTATGTATATTGGTGTAATGAACTTTTCAGTTACCCTCCCTGGAGGGGGCAGGGGTGGGTTTATTGTTAATAGCCCACCCATCTATAATATTTATAACTACAGATTACTTCTTTTTTTCAAAAATCATTCTCACTGTTTTTTTTTGTTTCGGTCTGGATTTTTTCAAAACTTGATAAGTTTTTAGCTGGCTTCTTGTTGAAGAGTCTCTTTTTCCTTTAGGGTAGTTTCCATAAGCATTTAATTTCCTGCCTTTATATGTATCAAGTAGCTGCAGGTCTAGGGTTTGTCTAATTAAATCCTGGCTAAACTGACTTTCAACAGGAAAGAGCAGTTCAATTCTTCTATCAAGATTTCTAGGCATCCAGTCTGCACTTGATAAATAATATTCCGGGTTTCCATTATTTGCAAAGTAAAATATTCGGCTATGCTCCAAGTAGCGGTCTACAATGCTGATAACGGTAATATTTTTTGTATTAATCCCTGGTTTTAAGCAGCAGGTGCCCCGAATAATAAGGTCAATTTTTACACCTGTATATGCTGCTTTGTATAGGTGCTCTATTATTTCTTTATCAACAAGAGAATTCATTTTAGCAATAATATGACCAGGACTATGTTTAGTCGAATTTCTAGCTTCTCTATCAATAAGACTGATAAATTTTTCTCTAAGGTTAAATGGTGCAACGGCAACCTTGTTCCATACAGGGGGTTCAGAGTAGCCTGTCATAACATTAAATAGAGCGGCAATATCTGAGCAAAGTTCAGGGTCTGTTAAAAACATACCAACATCGGTATATATTTTTGCAGTACTGTCATTATAGTTACCCGTAGCAAGGTGTAAATATCTTCTGATGATTCCTGACTCTCTTCGGACAATCAATAAGGCTTTGCAGTGAATTTTTAATCCACCCATACCGTAAATTACATGTGCACCTGACTGTTCAAGTCTTTTCGCCCATGCAATATTTCTGCTTTCATCAAAACGTGCTTTTAGCTCAACAATAACAGTTACCTGTTTGCCATTTTCTGCTGCCATTTGGAGGGCATGTACAACAGGGGAGTCACCGCTGACCCTGTATAATGTATGCTTTATTGCCAGTACATTAGGGTCTACTGCTGCTTCATTTAATAGTTCGGTCACATAGTCAAAACGTTCGAATGGGTGCATGAGCGGTATTGATGACCACTGTTTGATTGATTCAAAAATTGATTCATTTTTCTTAAATACAGGTATATCCAGCGGTATAATTTGCTTATCAACTAGTTTCGGCTTTGTTATTAAAGGCATAAGTTCAAAAAAGCGGGAAAGATTAATGGGGCCATTTATTTCATAAACAGAATCTAAAGATATCCCCAACTTGTTTATCAACCATGAAGAAAGCTTATTTTTTACACCTTTTGCTATTTCAAGGCGAATAGCTTTTCTTTTATTCGCAGCCTTAAGTTTTGTTTCTATACAGGTTAAAAGATCAACTGTTTCTTCATCTTCTATTGCAAAGTCCATATCTTTTGTTATCCTAAACGGAAAGGCAGATAAAACAGTGCACCCTGTAAACAGCATTTCAATATGTTCTAAAATCAAATCTTCCAGTAGAATAAAAGCTTTTTCAGAATTATAATAACTTACTTTAATAAAGCGGGGAAGGACAGAGGGAACTTCAACAAAACCATAATATCCGTTTTCCTTGTTATTCTTTTTCAAATTTACAAGGATTTCAATTCTTATGTTGTTTATAACAGGAAATGGATGAGTTGGGTCTACTCCAATTGGAGTTAAGACAGGCAGAACATCTTTCTCAAAAAAAAATTTCATCCGCTCTTTTTCTTCAAGGCTTAGGTCTTCAGGCTTTAAAAGATGAATACCGGCGGTCTTTAATTCTTTCAGAATAGTATTCTGGTAATAGTTATAGAGTCTTCTTACAAACAGGCGGGTTCTTGCATGAATCAGCTCTAATTGTTTAGCTGGAGTTAATCCTGCAGGGTCTTCGGTTGTATGTCCTGCTTCATAGTTTTGTCTTACTCCTGCAACCCTAACCATAAAAAATTCATCAAGGTTGTTACTGAATATTGCCATAAATTTAAGGCGTTCTAATAGAGGGTTGCTGTGGTCAAATGCCTGGTCAAGAACCCTTGAATTAAAGTCCAACCAGCTCAATTCTCTATTAATAAAATGAGTTTTATCAATATTTTTTTTCATTATTTACCTATTAACTGTATCTTAAATCCAAAGATTTCTTTAAATAAATCCGCTTTTTTCC
Organism: uncultured Victivallales bacterium; assembly: GCA_964523175.1. Taxonomy (GTDB): domain Bacteria; phylum Verrucomicrobiota; class Lentisphaeria; order Victivallales; family GWF2-38-69. The sequence goes on from CAZGAI010000001.1 coordinate 17,961, forward strand.
TACTTGTCCAAATTTCAAGAATTAAATTAGTGGGTCCATCAAGTGTTATTTCTAACAACTGTTTTCTATAATTTAACTTGACATCAACAATTCTTAAATTGTGAGCAAAAATCAGTGCATCTGCTATTCTTAGTATTGCTGCAAGAAAAGTAACAGTAACTCTGGCTTCTTCTGAGAGAAAAGAGTATTCTATGTGAGTATCTTTTGGAAATGCCCGCCGATGATATCTTGCTGTTGCGGCGATGATTTCTCGTTCTTTTTCTACAACACCCGGGATTTGACTGTTCCGTATTAAATAATAGCTGTGTTTGTGATGTCGTCTTGTATTTACAAAAATTCCGATATCGTGTAGTGTTGCAGCAATTTGCAGCAGTTTTCTGCTTTTGACCTGCTGACCGTGCAGGTACTTAGTTTTATCAAAAATTGTTAGAGCTGCTTGGGTTACAGCTTCGGCATGTATACTATCGTATTTATATTTTTCCCCTAATGTTTTTACACATGATTCCAAATGGGGAGCAAAAGGGTCTTTTATATTAGAGATTTCATTAATAAAATCATTAATAATAGCATCTCGTGTACTAATCAGCGGTATAATTAGCTTATCTATCTTGGTTGCATTTAAGAAATGATATAAAATTCCGCAGCTTGGTTCCATGCTTTGAGCTAATGTTTCCGAAATGTCATATTTTTCTGCAATTTCTGTCGGCGAGAGTTCTGATATTTTAGAGTAAATTTCTTCAAATTTATTTTTTGTGAGAGATAATACCTGCGTCTTAGGTTGATTTAGGCCGAAATCGAGTTTCAGGAATGCTCTGACAGATGATCCCATACCTATCATTAATCCATTTTTCAAACTTAATGAAGATTGAGTCAGTACTCCAACAGCCTCTGTTTTAACAAAAGGCTTTATTGCTTGTTTAAGCTGTCTGGCATTCATTGGTCTTTCGAGTTCTTCCACAAGTCTCAGCGAGCCTATCCTGATTGCCTCTGAACTTTTTAAAATACCTTTTTCTATGAAAGATATTTGAGAAGTACCCGTTCCGATAGCACAGGCGATTGCATTTTTTTTATTAAAGGCAAACTGTTCGCCGATTACTTTTTTCAAGGCAAGGAACATTATTCTGGCTTCTTCGGGAGACTCAAGGGTTTTAAGTTTGATACCACTGATTCGGCTTACCCTGTCAATAAATAATACACTGTTTGTAGCTTCACGTACTGCAGAGGTTGCGACAGCCCTAATATGATCCACTTTATATTCCTTAATTACTGTAGAAAAATCCTTCAATATTTTTCCAACCAGAATCATGTTGGCAGTGCTGATTTTGCCTTTTGTAAAAACATCTAAACCTAAAGGAGCTATTTGTGTCAATCGTTCTAAAGTCTCATACTTTCTTCCATCACTCATGATTTGGACTATTTCCAGTCTGGCAAAATGAGCTCCAACATCAATAACAGCAATTGGTCCTTTAGGTTTCATGAACTATTCCAGGTTTTGAAGATAAAATTATATTTTTATTCAAAATATTTTAATACAAACTTAACATTAATAAAGATATATAAAAATAGCAGTTAATTCAATAGGCAAGAAATAAGATACAGTTATAATAATCGATTTTTTAATATTTTTATATTTAAATAATGTATTTTCTGTCAGAGAATATAGTATATTGTATAAACAACAGGCAACCTAAACTTGTATTGTTCACGATCTAAATTTATTTATTGGAATCTAATACTTCGATCCTAAATAAGGAGATTATAGTTTTTATGGTTAATTACAGCAAGAATAATTTGCCCAGAGCTAAATTATTAGGCTTGGGGTCTGATAATCAAAATGAAGAGACAAGGGTAACCAAAGGAGACAATTTTTATCTTTACGGGGGCTCTGAAGAAACTCATGAACGAATGGTGGAAGCCACGATAAAGTTTAATGAAAAAATGGATTCTAAAGGGAAACAGTTAGAAGACCTTTCTCAAAATGAGTTCCGAGACATGATGTCGGAGTCCTCTCAAATTTAAAAGAAAAATTAAAACAATTTTGAATTGATATGCCTGAACAAAATTACTCTGAATATCTTCGCAAATTAATTAATGAAGCTGAAAAATCGTTTCCTCCTGAAAACGTGTCAATCAGGCGATATGAAGCTGAATTGATAATTTCACATCTATTGAAAATTCCTCGAATAGATATATATACATGTAAGAATATTGAAATTTCTGAATCTCAAAAAAGAGCCCTCTACTCTTCTTTCGCCAGAAGAAAGGATATGGAGCCGCTACAGTATATCTTAGGTGAAGAAAGTTTTCGCAAATTGACATTGTCTGTCGGCCCTGGCGTCTTAATACCCCGTCCAGAGACAGAGCAACTTGTAGAAGTAGTGCTTAAGCTACTACCTTCGCGGGATGCTGCAATCCTGGATGTTGGTGTGGGCAGCGGTGCTATTGCGTTATCAGTTGCACATGAAGTTCCGGAGTCTTTTGTAACAGGTGTGGATATCAGCGAAGAAGCCTTAAGATTTGCCCGGGATAATATCCGTACAAACAATATAACCAATGTCAGGTTGATGAAGGGCTGTTTATGTGAAGGCTTCCTAGCATGTTCCTTTGATATAATTACAGCCAATCTACCGTATGTTACAGAAAATGAATTTACAGAACTTGACTTAGAAGTTAGAAATTTCGAGCCTAAAAAAGCATTAACTGGAGGTTTAGACGGACTGGATTTAATTCGTAAATTAATACCTCAGGCATTTAAAGTTTTAAAGCCATCAGGATGGCTTTTACTGGAAATAGGATGTTCCCAGGGCATAGAAACAGTAGGATTACTGAAAAAAAGCAATTATGTTAATGTAGAAATAATTAAGGATTTCAACAATAAGGACAGGATTGTAGTTGGGCAAAAGGATTATGAAGAATTTGAGGTTGCTGATTTATGATTTAGTAAAGGAATATATTCTTAATTTGCAGAAAAAGATGAAGTGATCTATAAAATTATTATTCAGCAATTATATTAAGATGATTTCTAATACTAAGAAAGAAGCTTAATTAAGGATATATGATGAAAAAGATAGTAGTAGCATACTCAGGGGGGCTTGATACTTCCGTTATTGTAAAGTGGGTCAAGGAAAAATATAATGCCGAAGTTATTGGTTTTTGTGCAGATTTAGGACAGGGTGATGAATTAGACGGTATTGAAGAAAAGGCAATTCAAACTGGTGCCAGCAAATGCTATGTTGAAGATTTGCGAGAAGAGTTTGTCCGAGATTTTATTTTTCCTATGGCTAAAGCCAATGCTGTATACGAAGGAACTTATCTGTTGGGTACGGCTATTGCACGACCGTTAATTGCTAAAAGGTTAATTGAAATTGCCCGTGCTGAAGGTGCAGAAGCAATCTGCCATGGAGCGACTGGAAAAGGAAATGACCAGGTAAGATTTGAATTAACAGCATACGCAATGGAGCCAAACATACAGGTAATTGCACCATGGAGAGAATGGGAGTTTAAAGGAAGAACAGACCTTCTTGCTTATGCACAAAAACATAATATACCTGTTTCCAGTACCCATGAGAAACCCTATAGTATGGATAGAAATCTTCTTCATATCAGTTTTGAAGGTGGAATCCTGGAAGACCCATGGGTTGAAGCACCGGATACTCTTGGGCAGTTGACCACTCCTCTTGGAGATACACCTGATGCCCCTGAATACGTAGAAATTTCATATACAGAAGGCATTCCTACTAAAATAGACGGCAAAGAATCAAGTCCGGCAGAATTATTATACAAACTGAATCTGATCGGTGGGAAACACGGTATTGGAAAAATTGATATGGTTGAAAACCGTTATGCAGGAATGAAATCCCGTGGTATATATGAAACTCCTGGCGGCACTCTTCTGTATATGGCTCATAGAGGACTTGAAGGAATTACTATGGATAGAGAGGTTATGCACTTACGTGACAGCTGGGTTTCAAAATATTCTGAACTTGTTTATAACGGGTTTTGGTATGCTCCTGAAAGAGAGATGCTGCAGGTAGCAATAGATAAAAGTCAGGAATATGTTACAGGTGATGTCAGGCTTAAACTGTTTAAGGGTACTGCCCGTGTTGCAGGAAGAAGGTCTCAATATAGTTTATATGATCCTGAAATTGCTACATTCGAGGCAGATAATGTTTATAACCAGGCTGATGCTGAAGGTTTTATAAAACTAAATGCTTTACGTTTAAGGGTTCTGGCAAACAGCAAACAAAGAAGAAAATATTTTTGACTTCCTGCTTTTACTAATCTTAATGTGTTAAATAAAGGCCTATCAGTTTTTAAAAATTGATAGGCCTTTTTAAAATAAAATTAAGAAGTCAATAAACTGCAATATTTAAAAATGTTTTTCAAAAACTGAAAAAGCTGTTTCAATATTTTAAATTTCAGATATAATTAAAAAATAACCTCTTAGGTTTCAGCTTGTTTTTAATAGATCTAAGTATATAACACAAACGGGAAAGGGAAGCGCTATGAAAAGGGCAGTTATTTTATTGACGGACTCATTTGGTGTAGGTTGTTCAGAAGACGCAGATGTGTACGGGGATGTAGGTTCGGATACTCTTGGGCACATTGTTGATGATTGTGCGGCAGGAAAAACTGATGGCTCTGGACTCAGAAAAGGTCCTTTGCAATTGCCTAATCTTGCTCGTTACGGACTCCAGAAGGCTGCTGAAGAAAGCAGAAAAGCTCCGTTATCTCATTCATTAGGTTATGATGGAGAGATACAAGGTGCGTATGGGTATGGAATTGAACAGAGTAAAGGTAAGGATACTCCTAGTGGACACTGGGAGATAGCAGGTGTACCCGTAATGTTTGATTGGGGTTTTTTCCCAAAGACTATTCCATGTTTTCCTCAGGAACTTGTTGATGATTTTATTAAAGCGACAGGTGTTCCAGGTGTTCTGGGAAACAAGCATTCTTCTGGAACCATTATACTGGATGAACTCGGTGAAGAGCATATTAAAACAGGGAAACCAATAATTTATACCTCTGCTGACAGTGTATTTCAAATTGCTGCCCATGAAGGACATTTTGGACTGGAAAGGTTAAATGAAATTGGCGATATAGCGCGTAAGATTGTTGACAAGTATAATATTGGCAGAGTCATATTAAGGCCATTTTTAGGTGAAAAACCTGGGGAATTTGCACGTACTGGAAACAGGCATGATATATCTGTACCTCCCCCGGCGCCGACCTTGTTGGATTTTCTAAAAGAATCAGGCGGTAATGTTGTTTCAATAGGTAAGATAGCTGATATTTATGCTAATTGCGGAATTACTAAAAAAGTGAAAAATCCAGGACTTGAAAACCTGTTTGATTCAACTCTTGCAGAGTTAAATCAAGCTGGAGATCAGACTCTAATATTCACCAATTTTGTAGATTTTGATGAAAAATATGGTCATAGAAGAGATGTTGCAGGCTATGCCTGGGCTCTGGAATATTTTGACAAACGTCTTCCTGAGCTTGAAGCACTGCTGCAACCTGGAGATTTAATAATTGTAGCTGCAGATCACGGCTGTGATCCGACCTGGGAAGGTACAGATCATACTAGAGAACATATTCCAATATTAATGTTTGGCCCTGGAATCAAACCTGTTAATTTGGGAGGGCGCTCTACTTTTTCAGATATTGGTCAAACTTTAGCTGCACATTTTGGTTTGAAGCCATTGAGTAATGGAGAGGTATGTCCAGTTTTATAAGTATTATCGTATAACTGAGGGCCCGTTATATTAGGGTCTGTATCAAAGTCTATTTTCTCGATTGCAGATCTTTTGATACAGGCCCGTTTTAATGTCAGTCACTGTTAAATCTGTTGCAGATCAACTGAATTAGGAGAAGCAATGTTTTTTTTGAGGAAAAATCAGGAGTTAATTGATCAGCTGGAAGATTTTTTTGATATGATTCAGGTTACTCTTGCTAAAACACTAACAGCAGTTAAGTATGTAACAGAAAATGGTATCGATAATCATTTTGAAGTTATGACTGAAGAAATTAATGAGTCAGAGCGTGATGCTGACGATATTCGAAAGACAATCGAGCATAAAATGTTCCTACAGTCGCTTCTTCCTGAAACCAGAGAGGATTTGTTGGAAATTGTTGAAGAGATGGATAATATTCCTGATGCCTGTGAAAGAGCTGTTTATATTATCGCTGATCAGCAAACAGTTCCTATTGATGAGATAAGCGGTGATATTATTGAATTAGTCAAAATTGGAATAGAATGTTATAAATACACTTTGGATGCAGTACACGACTTTTTGGGAAAAATGAAAAATATTCAAACGGTTTTTCAGAAGGTAAATGACTATGAACATATAGGAGACAAACTTGAAAGAGTTATGATTAAAAAAATCTTTTCCAATAAATCTTTAAGTGCGGGTGAAAAATTTCTTCAAAAAGAACTTGTAAAAGAAATAGGTAACATTACGAATAGATCACAGCACTCTGCCCAGAAAATAATTATGGCTTCTATAAAGAGAAAAATTTAAATAAAAAGTTTTGGTGAGCATGTTTGGTTTTAGTAATTTAATTTATTATGTCGGGGCTTTGTTTCTGGGGTGGGGATTGGGAGCTAACGATTCAGCCAATATCTTCGGCACAGCAGTAAGCTCAAAGATGGTCAAGTTTAGAGTTGCAGCGCTTTGTACTGCTGCTTTTGTTATTATTGGTGCTGTACTCCAGGGACGAAACGGTATAGAAACTTTAGCTTATTCATTGACCTCAAACCACAACTCAAAAGAAATACAAAAACCTTCATATTCAGAAAAAAATAATGATGTTGCAATTTATAGAAAAAAACGTCATATTCAGCAAAATACCAACAACGAAAACGGACATCAAGCTAAATCAATCATTAGAGAGATCAAAAAAGATGAACTTCTTAAAGAAGCAATGATTATGTCGCTTGCAGCGGCGATAACTGTTTTCTTTATGACCCTTCGAAAACTTCCTGTTTCCACCTCTCAGGCTATTGTAGGAGCAATTATCGGCTTAGGCATTGTTAAAAATGATGTAAATGTACAGGGGCTTGAAAAAGTTATTTTATGCTGGATTGGGACTCCGGTTGGAGGCATGCTTTTTACTCTGATTTTTTATTTTATTTTTAAAAGAATATTCAATTTATGGAAACTTTCAGTTTTGCATTATGATTATGTAATGCGAACTCTCCTGATACTGGCTGGATGTTATGGAGCTTATGCTCTTGGGGCAAATAATGTTGCCAACGTGACTGCAGTTTTTGTTACTTCCGGAACGCTAACTGTAAGTCAGGCAGCCTGGTTTGGGGGAATAGCTATTGCCTTCGGTGTTTTTACGTACAGTAAGCCGGTTATGGAAACCGTTGGTTGTGGAATTGTTAAATTAGATGCATTTATGGCATTTATTACTGTTCTCTCCCTGTCTGTAACGGTGTATATCTATGCGTTAATCGGCGTACCTGTATCTACTACGCAGGCAATTGTTGGCGCGGTTTTCGGAATTAGTATAATTAAAGGGAAGCAAACGGTTAATTTTGGTACACTCAGAAAAATAGGTCTAGCCTGGATAATGACACCGATAATTGGGGGAGTGTTAGGAGGGGTAGGGTATTTTATTTCTAATTTATATTACATAAAGTAAATTAGAAACTTTTATCCATATTGAATGCCTGAGTGAGACATGCTAATATACGGTTTTTTCCTTAATCATTGATATTTTATATTTACTGATAAAGATATTGAAACCGTCTTCAGTTAAAAATTCAATAAATTTATCTTTAGAATTTATAAAATCTGAAACTCTGTCTACAAGAGAGTTGGACGAAATATTGACCTTAAGTCTAGTATTATTTGAAAGTGTGAGTGTTATTGTTTTACCAGCTTTTGCTGAAGATTTTTGAGTTTCTTTAATGTAAATGATATTATATATATTCATCAATTCAAAAGTATTATTGTTTTTATGAATAACAGGTAAAAATAGTCTATTTTCAAATTCTAAATACTCAATTACCGTCTCAGGTATTCCTGATTTTTTTTTAATTCCTAAAAATAAAGTATAATCATTGTTTATCTGAGTGTTTCCAGTTAATATTTTTACATCAAGTTTGAATTTAGGTACATATTTACTGCTTTGTTCGTTCATGCTCAATTCTCCCATCAGTACTTGGTGCTTTAATAAAATAGTATGTAACAGTAAACAGGCCGTTTTCGTACTAGATACAAAATTTTGCGTCTCTACTTTTGTATTCAACGACATGAAGTATACTGATTACTTACGAAAAATATTACCTCAAACTTCTTATTTAAAACAGGAAATTTATTATATCGATGTTTTTTTTAAATAAAGGGAACCTATAACTTAATGATAGGGTAGGCTGAGAAAAAATCAAGGTTTCATTTATTTAACTGCAAATTTAGACTAAATATTTTTTTGGAATTCAAAATATTCTTATAATATATCATTCTCCGAACAACTGATCAAGCGGGGATTCTTTCCCTGTTTCGATATCAATCATTACTGTATTATTATATGCCAAGTCAACAAGGGCATCAACATCAAGCCTTTTTTCACCGTTTAATATCATTTTTCTAGGTGCACCGGTACTGGGATTCGAAGGAGAAAAAACTGTGCAACTGTCAGGAAGCTGTTCTTTTGATATTTCAAATGTTCCAATTTTTTCAGCAATTCTCAGTATTTCAATTTTATCCATACCAATAAGAGGCCGTAGTACAAGCATATCAATAGCATTATCAATATTGGCTAAGTTAACGACTGTCTGGCTTGCCACCTGACCGACTGACTCTCCTGTAACTAAAGCCTTATTTTCATTTTTGTAAGCAATACGTTCTGCAAGGCGAAACATAAAACGTCTATAAAAAATAGTTCTGAAAGTTTCATAAGTTTCAGCGCATATAGTTTTCTGAACTTCAAGTAAATTACATGCAAACAGACGTCTGCTTCCCTGATATTTATTTAATATTCCAGCTAGGATCCTAGTTTTATCAACTGAGGCCTGTGGTGTAAAAGGATAACTGTGGAAAGTTATAAAATCGACGTAAACACCACGTTTCATCAGCATATAAGCAGCAACAGATGAATCAAAACCGCCTGAAAGAAGTGTTAAAACAGGAGGGTTGCTCCCGCTTGGCAGGCCCCCGGGTCCTTTGTGTTTATCAAAAAAGACAAATGTTTCATCTTTATGTATTTCGCAAAACACTGTTACATCTGCATTGTCTCCAAGATTAACACTAAAAGCATCGTTTTTGGTGTAAACCAGTTCAGCAAGATCAATTTCAATCTCTTTTGTGGTCAAGTTAAAATTTTTATTGACTCTTTTAACTCTTATACGGAAAGTCAGAGCCTTTGTTTTTTTGTCCAGTATAGCGTTATCAATAATTGGACTTGAGTTATCTTCAACAATTTTTCGTATTGAGTCAATTGTGGAAAATGTTTTAATTGCAAACGAAAAAGTATCTAACCCAAAAACAAATGTTAATGCCTTAGATATTGTTGTAATTTCTTCAGGTGTGAATATTGAATAGTTGATATAGTGAATAACTATTCTGCCTCTTATTTTTTTTACTTTAAGATGGCTGAATTTATTGAGAAGGCGATTGATTCTATCGATCATTTTCTGCTCAAAACGCCAGCGATTATTTCCTTTCAGGGCTATTTCACTGTATCTACATAGAATAATATTATAATCAGGACGTGGTTTATTCATAATAATTTTCCGGTTAATTAAAATTTTATTAAAAAAAATATAAATATTATCATTAAGAGTATAGCTTTTTTAAATGTAATACAATATAATCGAAAAATAATGAAAGAATAAGTAAATTAATTATTAGTAATGAAAGTGGTCTGTATGACTTTTTCATATTCTAAATTATTTTCTTTTCTTTGGTAAATTAGAGTTTGTAAAACTTTAGGGATACTAATAATGTTAGTATTAATAAACTATTCCGGATTTTAAGCAAAAACTACCTTGATCATTAATTTGTGCCTAATTATTTAAAAATGAATTAATCAACGAAAGGAGAATAGCGTGAAGTTGTTTAAATCAACTCTACTCACAGCGGGAATCGTAGTCGTTACTTTAATATCAGGTTGTGTGTCACATAAGCCGCCACCAACAATAATCCATGCGGATAACTATACAGCTGAAACCTTAAAAGAACAGAGGTTAATTCCTCCGGCTAATAGAATTTTAGGGCTGAAAGAGGCAATAAGGATTGCTTTAACAAACAACCCTACATACAAACAAAAGCATCTTGCTATTGTAACAGCATGGGCAGCTTTCTACACTCAACTAGCCGCTTATTCTCCAAATCTTACCGCTACTTTTGGTGGAGCACAGACTCAGTCTACTACAGGTGTAACCGGGTTTCCTGCAACTACAGGTCCAAACAACAACGCCTTCAATACTGTTGCAACAACCTGGAGCGCTAATCTTAATGGAACATGGAATGTATTTAACGGCTTCCAGACAACAATGGGTGTGTTAGGATCCAGAGCTACTGCACTTAGCTCAGAAGAACTTGACAGAGACTATCGCAGAAACCTTGTTTTTATGGTAACTAAGGCATATAATGATATTCTGCTTGCCAGAGCGGAAATCCAGATTGACCTGTCTGATGAAGCATTTAATAAACAGCAGCTTAGAGATAGTCAGTTAAAATATAACGCAGGAGCCAGTTCGCTTTCTGAACTTCTTAACTTTAAAATTGGTATGGTGAATGCTCAGAATAAGGTTGTTACAGGAACAGCCTCGTATAAGATTTTCCGATATGTACTATCTGCATTAATGGGGCTTACAACAGCCGACCTACCCGAGGAAACACAGTTTCCACCAATAGAAGTTCCTGAAAGTGAAGAATATTCGCTAGCAGTAGACTTTTATCTTGATTTAGCAATAACGCAGAGACCGGACCTGAAAGCTGCCAGATTGGATCTAGACTCACTTAGGTATGCACTTTATTCATCCTGGGGTGCCTTTTCTCCCACGGTTGATCTAGCTATGAATTTTGGATATGGAAGAGGCGGAGCCGCTAACGGTAACTGGGGTGGCAGCTCGGCAGTCGCACGAGGACAGGATATGCTCTACAACTACGGCTTTACTGGGAGTTGGGTGCTATGGGAAGGTGGATCACGTATTGCTGCAGTCCGCGGTGCTCAGGCTGCTCTCTATTCGCAGGAAGAACAGCTAGTAATAACATGGATTCAAGTTGTTCAGCAAGTTAGAACTGCTTATACAAGCTTATTAGCAAATGTAACTCATAGAAAGCTACTTGGAAAGGTTATGCAATATTCACAACAGCGTAGAGACCTTGTGAGAGAAGAATATAATGCAGGAAATACTGATATTACTAACCTGAACCAGGCGCAGAACCAGCTTGTAACAGCTGAATTGAGTCATGTTACATCAGTTATTAATGTATCTAACTCCAGGGCAGCACTTGATGAAGCTTGCGGAACTAATGTTCTTAAATAAGCTCTACTAAATATTACTATATAAAAAGGTTCGCTTACACTGCGAACCTTTTTTCTTATTGTTGCAGACAGTTAAATTGGTGGTGAGGCGAAGACTGGACTTCATAATTCTTTTGATTCTTCTTCAGTCATAAATCATAAATCATAAATCATAAATTCTCTATGCGCTGTTTTTATTGTAATAAAATTAACACGAATTATGCAGATCTTTGTGAATCTGATACTAAGCACCTCTTTTCAGTTCTCAGAGCTAAAGAAAATTGCAGAATTCGCCTTATAGACGGAAAAGGCGGAGTGGCAGAAGGAGTTATTGAAAAAAATAGAACTATTTCAGTACGCTCATTTAGGCAGGTTCGGGAACCACGAATAAAAGTTCATCTTTATGTCTCTCCTCCCAGAAAACAGAAAATGGACCAGCTACTATCACAGTGCACCGAAGCAGGTGTGTGGAAAATACATCCTTTGTTTACAGAAAACTCTGTAGCATTACCCAAAAAAGAAACAACAATTGATAGATGGCATTTGAAGCTTATTGAAGCCTGCAAACAGTCACATAATCCATTTATACCCGACATTTATCCTCCTATACCTTTTACTGAAGCTGTAAAAAATATTATAGAGTCGGGCATTGAAGGTTTTTTTGGCTCAACAAGCTTCACTAACAATAACAGTACATTTACTCCGCAACACTCCGAAGTTGCTTGGTTGGTTGGCCCTGAAGGGGGTTTTACTTCAAAAGAAACCGAGTTAATGATTAACGCTGGATTTCATGGTTTTTCTATAGGTAGGTGGGTTATGAGGGTGGAAACAGCCGCTTTAGCTGGTATAATCCTGTTGCAGAATACATTCTCTCCCTAGATGTGTACGGCGCAAGCATTGCGTCTCTACAAACGAAAGTATAAATATATTTTAAATAGATAGAACTATTTGGTAGCTTTTTATGTAATAAAGTAACGTTTTAGGCAGATTAAAAAGTTATTACAGTTAAATAGAAGCACTTGCCATTGTGATTTTCTTGAGATGAGCAGCATATACTTCTTCCTTCATAGCTTACAATGGAAAAACGTCAATACTGTTTTGAAAAAACCCCTAATTTAATTATAAAATTGCTACTCTCAAATATTTACAAAAACCACATTGCTTTATCTGTTTTTTATTGATAATTTGCTAACAGTTTCTAAGTTGTTTATAATAAATATTTTTTGAGTAAAATTAAGGTATTATACAATATATAGTTGTTTTATTTTTCCCTATACACTATATATATGTATAGAGAGTTTTTGCAATGCTTTTAATTACTCTCAAATCTATCAACTAAAAAACATTATATAATATTAAAATAAAACTGTAATCATATTTAAGAGGGGGAGTTTTATCGACATGCCTAGTTTACCGTACGCTAAAATCAGAAAAAGAGACGGAAGAATTACGGATTTTGAACCAGAACGAATAACACTGGCTGTAGATAAAGCTTTACGTGCTATAGGAACAGCCAATCATAAACTGGCAAAGACAATTTGCAACGATGTTCTAAAGTCATTGGAAAGCTGCAGGGATAAAGTTGATATACCTGATATTGAGTTGGTGCAGGACCTTGTTGAAAGTGCATTTATCCGTAGAAGTTTAACAGAGGCAGCAAAATCCTATATTCTTTATCGTGCACAGCACCAAAATCTTCGAAAAAACCGGCAGCTTTTAATGGATATACAGGATCTTGTTGGTTCTTATCTTGATAGAAATGATTGGAGAGTTAACGAAAACTCCAACGCAGGATATTCTTTTGCCAGCCTTTTAAATCATATTAGCGGTTCTGTTATTGCAAACTATACTCTAGGAAATATTTATCCGAAAGAAATAGCGGAAGCACATTCAGACGGAAATCTCCATATCCATGATCTGTCCTGCGGAATTGTTGGATATTGTGCCGGCTGGAGTTTAAGACTTCTTCTTTCCGAAGGCTTTAGAGGGAGAGAAGGAAGAGCCAGTGCGTCACCTGCAAAGCATTTTGATACAGCACTTGGGCAAATAGTAAACTTTATGTGTACACTTCAAACAGAATGGGCCGGAGCTCAGGCCTTCAGTTCATTTGATACATTACTGGCTCCATTTATTAGAGAAGATGGTCAGAGCTACACAAAAGTTAAACAAACGATACAGCAGTTTGTTTTTGGCCTTAATATAGCAAGCAGGTGGGGGCAGACACCTTTTACAAATTTGACTTTTGACTGGGTAGTTCCAGAAGATCTTAAAGAAACACCAATAATTATTGGTGGAGAAATACAAGATGGCAAATATTATGGTGACTATCAAACAGAAATGGATATGATCAACAAAGCATTTCTTGAGATTATGTCCAATGGAGATCGTGACGGAAGAGTGTTTACTTTTCCTATTCCTACATATAATATTACAGAAGATTTTAACTGGGGTTCTGAAAATGCCCGACTTCTGTTTGAAGTTGCGGGAAAATATGGACTTCCCTATTTTCAAAATTTTATAAAAAGTGATCTTAATCCCGGAGATGTGCGCAGTATGTGCTGCCGCCTGCAAATGGACATAAGAGAATTGAAAAATAAAACAGGAGGATTATTTGGTTCTGGTGAACAAACTGGTTCTATTGGTGTAGTAACAATTAATATGCCGAGAATTGGTTATTTGGCAGAAACTGAAAAAGAGTTTTTTGCCAGGCTCAGTAATCAAATGGATATAGCAAAAGAATCGCTGGAAATTAAAAGAAAAGCTGTCCAAAGGTATCTTGATAATGAACTGCTTCCGTACACCAGAATTTATCTTGATACACTAGACAATCATTTTAATACGATAGGACTGGTCGGACTCAATGAGACATGTCTGAATTTTCTGGGCTGCAGCATTGTAGACGAGGAAGGGATGGATTTTTCGCTAAAAGTTTTAGATTTTATGAGATCCAGAATAGCTGATTATCAAGAAGAAACGGGTCATATTTATAATCTCGAAGCTACTCCGGCAGAAGGAACCAGCTTCCGTCTGGCTAAAATTGACAAAAAAAAATATCCGGAAATAATATGTGCAGGTGATACAAATTATTATTACACAAATTCTTCACAGCTTCCGGTAGGTTATACAGATGATATGTTCGAAGCATTAGACCTTCAGGAACCTCTCCAGCAACGCTATACCGGCGGGACAGTTTTTCATGGATTTATCGGAGAAAGGATAGAGGATCCGGACCAAGTTGCCAAGCTGGTAAGGCGTGTAGCTGAAACCTATAAAATACCTTATTTTACAATCAGCCCTACCTTCAGCATATGTCCTGTTCACGGATATGTACCGGGAGAACATGATGAGTGTCCTTGTGACTCTCAAGATGATCTTAGCAAACAACTTAAGGTAATTGGATAAAATAAATTAATAGTTAAAACGTACAGGGATTTACTTTTTAACATGTTCATAGTCAACAATGTTAAAATTCACAACAAAATAAAAAGACAAAAACAAGATTTATCTTGAATTAGATACCGGGTAGTATAATACTAAAAACAAACAAGGAGGAATAGAAATGGCTAAATGTGCCAGTAAATGTGAAATTTATTCAAGAGTAACCGGTTATATGAGACCAATAAAAAGCTGGAACAAAGGGAAGCGTGAGGAATTCAAAAACCGCAAAGCCTACAATGTTCAACAATCCTCAGTAAAAGCTAATGTGGCGTAGCCATACTCCAGCTGGACTGGAACGCTGACAAATGAATATTCGAGGAATTAATAAATTTAGTTTAGTTGATTATCCTGGAAAAATTGCCAGTATAATATTTGTAGGTAATTGTAATTTAATCTGCCCTTACTGCCATAATCCATTTTTAGTAGTAGATCCAGAAAGTCAACCATTAATTCCTGACTCTGAATTTTTTACTTTTCTAAAGAAAAGAAAAGGAAAACTTGATGCTGTTGTTATAAGCGGTGGCGAACCTACGTTAAGAAAAGAACTTTTAGCTTTTTCAGAAAAGCTAAAAGAAATGGGGTTCCTAATAAAACTAGATACAAACGGTACTAACCCTGACATAGTAGAGAAACTTTATTTATCTGATTGTCTTGATTACCTCGGCATTGATTATAAGTGCCCTTTGAACAGATATTCAGAATTAATGGTTTCTGATTCTATTAATGCAGGTTTGAATGTTCAAAAAACAATTTCCTATGCAGTTAATTATAAAATACCGCATGATATAAGAACAACAGTTCACAAAGTGCTTCTTTTGCCTGAAGACTTGAATATTATGCGAAAAGAGCTGAGTGGGCTTGGGGTCAAAAAGTGGGTACTTCAGCAGTTTAACAATGTAGATATACTGGATGAAAAGCTTTTGGATTTAGAAACATATTCTGATGAAGAACTCGTTAGCATAGCTAAGCACTTACCTTTAGTCAAAGCAAGAGGACTAAAAAACTAAAATTATATTTTAGTTCTTTTGATTGTTGGTTACTCGGAATAACGGTATGCTGTGGTAAACTTATCTTCAGCTTTTACATTAGTATTTTTAATATTTACCACCTACCTTAGATTATAATAGATGCTGGCCTCCGTCTAGGGTGATTATTTCTCCTGTAATGCTGTCATTTTCAGCAAAGAAAACACAGGCATTAGTTATCTCTTCTATTTGAGTAGGTATTTTCATGGGGCTTGTCATCAGGGATTTCTGCATTTTTGATTTCGAAAGCCAGACAGGCGGAAGAACTACCCCGGGTGCTATCCCATTTACACGTATTTCAGGAGCCCATTGCAATGCAGCCATCCGGGTGGCTTCCGCAAGAGATTTTTTTGATAATAAGTATGATCCGGAAATACTATTTACAGAATATATACTATGGTCCAGAATATTTATAATAAGGCCTTTATCAGAGCACTGTCTTCTAAATTGTTTCATTAAAGTTAAAGGAGCCCAGAAATTAATTTCATATTGCTGTCGAGCTGATTCTAAATTTTCTACATCTAAAGGTTTATTATCGAAAATAGAGGCATTATTAATAAGTATATCAACCTTTCCTAAAGAATGAATAAGATTGCTAATATATGATGTACATGTCAAATCACCTCTGGTTAGGGTGTGGCCCCTACCAGATCCCCCAAGTTTAGCAAACAATTCTTCAGCCGCCCCACTCGAGCAATTATAGTGAAGTATTATCTTTGAGCCATGGGCCGCAAGCATCCGGCATATGCCGGCTCCAATTCTGACTGCTCCACCGGTAACTAATACTCTTTTGTTTTTTAATTTCATCATATATCCAGTTCGATTACTGTTAAAGTAGTATCTTGATTTATTATTATATGATTCATATCTTTGCTTTGTCGGTGGAGGCAGGAATATAGATAAAGAATGCAGTTCCGGTACCTAATTGACTTTTTACATGTATAAAACCTTTATGATTAGTAATTTCACCATATGCCATTGCCAACCCCATACCTGTACCTTTGCCTACTTCTTTAGTGGTAAAAAATGGTTCAAATACTTGATCCATTATATCTTTATTCATGCCGGAACCATTGTCTTCTGCAATAATTTGATAATAATTATTAGGATCAGCATCTGCTTTTAAGGGTTTCCAGTCTTCTGGGAATTTAGAAGCTTTTCTTAGTTCCAATGAGATTCTTTTAGGTCTATCACTATTATTTTCAGTCGCATCCATGGCATTGATTAATAAGTTTAGAAGAACCTGTTGTAGTTGAAGAAAGTCACCATTAACAAAACAGGCATATTGCGGAATATCCATTGACAACTCTATTTGCTTATGTGCTAAAGGTATAAACATTTCTCGGGTTCCCAGTAGTATATCCCGAAGATCAAGTATGCGCTTCTGAAACTTGCTTTTTCTTGCAAAACCTAATAATTGAACAGTAATATTGCTTGCCTTTTCTACGAGAGTCATAACACTATTTAAATGTTTCTTTACAGATTCATCTTTAATTTTACTAAATAACAGTACGATATCAATATGCCCCTGTATTGCATGCAGGATATTATTAAATTCGTGAGCGATTCCGCCAGCCAGTCGACCAAGAGATTCAACTCTCTGTGCATGGTACAGTTGTTCTTTTAGTTCATCTTTCTCTTTGATTAATAGGTTCCGCTCGGTATAATTTCGACAAACAACTATAAGCACCGGTTTATTTCGTATAAATATTTTCGAAAATGATGCATCTACATCAATGGTCTCATTCATCCCATTTTTCATTGCTATCTGTTTGTTGGAGAGAGGAGTTGAAGAAGATTTATTCTTTGAATGTCCACCCTCGCTCCATAATTTTTCCCACATACACGGGAGTATAGTAAAAGTTTTAACAATATCGAAAAAGGATTTATTTATTAATTTATCTTTTGATTTACAGCATAAAATTTTTAAGGTTGATGGATTAGCATCAAGAATTTTTCCATCTCTGTCAAGAATTAAAATCATATCACTGACATTTTCAATTACCATACGATACCTGCCCTCCCATTCAAGAATATTTTGTTGGAGGGCTTTAGCTTTTTTATAGCTTCCAAGAAATGAAAAAACAATATCAAGAGTTTTTCTACCCCGTCCAAAAATATCTTTCTCTACTCTGGTAAGGTATATACTTATCAGTGCACTTAACCATATTGTAAGAATTGCCCTTGCAATATATGTGGAGCGCAGGTGCATCCACCATTGAGGATCATTCCAGTAAGAAATAGTTATAGAAACGAAGGAGTCAACAATTTGAGTAAGCATTAGAGAACCTAAAACAGCAAAAAAGACCCTTGCCTTAAGATTCCGTAAACGCTGATAAAATATGGGGATAAGAAACAGGTCAAGTACCAGTGCAGCAATAACGCCTGTCATACTAACAAGGCTACGTCCTAATAAGTACTCCAAAGAGTTAGCAGTTGGTCCCTGTGAAATATGAAAACCATTCCAGGAGCACTGAATTAAAGTTATATAAGAGATATAAATATAAAAAGCAAATACAACAACTGCTCCTATAATGAGTCGCTGGGTTATGATTGTTCCTTCCGAAATGTATACAACCATTACAGCGGCGAGAAGGGGGAGAAACAGAATAGAGTTCGCTATATAAAAATCAGCCCCTGAATAACCGACAACAACTTTTAATTCAGTAGAGCTGACGATCTGTAAAAAAACAAAAAGAGCCCCAAGTGCAAGGTAAAAAGCAGTTCTTCCTATTTGATTTCTAAGTCCGTGTAGTAGTAGTAGACCAGTAGTAATAAATGTAATTTCAAGAAAAGCCAAAGCTATAGCTATATAAAGTTCCACAAAATCATCCTTCTGTTATTAGTACAGGAATTGATTATAAACAGTTTGTAAACAAAAAATTAATATTCATAATTAAAAAAATAGACTTGTTAGATTTATTCCTGGAGTTTCTCTCTTACAATTTTAGCTCTCAGAATATCTCGCTCTGTTGAAGTTAATTTATTCAGTGATTGTTTTTGAAGATGGGCTTGTTGTATCGCGATGAAAAGTTCATTTATTGTATGAATATTCAGTGAAGTAAACATTTTTAGATCTACTCCCATTCGCAATGCGGAAAGAGAATTTAAAGCCTCTTTGCTTGATAATATACAAGAATATCGCAGAACTCCGTATGCTCTCCCAATATAATCCTGTAAAAAATTTTGTTTTGTTTCCAAAAGCTTTAATCTGGTGTTTTTTTCATGGTTAATAATCTGTTTTATTATATTTTCAAGACGCTCTATTATCTGTAGTTCTGTTTCTCCAAGAGTACTCTGGTTTGATACCTGATACAAATTACCTATACATTCGGAACCTTCTCCAAACAAGCCTCTAACAGCTAATCCAAGCTTACTGACACCCTGGACAACAGAATTTAAATAGCCCGAAAGCGTTAAACCTGGAAGATTAAGCATTACAGAAGCACGCATCCCGGTCCCAACATTTGTGGGACATGATGTTAGATAACCGAGGGTTTTATTATATGCGAAAGAAATATTATTGCTTAATTGATTATCTATATCCTCAATGACAGTCCAGACTTTTCGAAGAGATAGACCCGGCTGCATTACCTGTAAACGTATATGGTCTTCTTCGTTTATCATAATACTACATAAACCGGTTTTATTTGTCATTAAACTGCTTCCGCTTCCACCTTTAGAAAAATCACGACTGATAAGATGACGCTCTAGCAAAAAAAGTCTATCTATTTCAGATAAAGAATCTATGTGAAACTCCATTGCAGTATCTAGTATTTTATGTTTTTTAATTGTAGAAGACAGCATTAAAAGTACCTGCTGAAGTTCTAATTCAGATGAATTGACTGGAAAAGGTAAGCCGGAAATATTTCTGGCAAGCCTAATGCGCGAACTAATAGCAATATTTTCATCAAGGCCGCTATCAGCCAGCCAATTGACAGGACAAAAGAGCAATTTATCTATAGATTTATTTTTCATTTGTTTCAGTGTTAATATCTTTTTTAAGTTCGTGAATCTGATCTCTTATTTTAGCAGCTTCCTCGTATTCTTCACGTAAAACATGAATATCCAGCTGTTTTTGCAAATTCAATATATCAAGAAGCTGTAAGCCTATGCCATTTTCCCTTAATTCCGGGCACCTTCCTGTATGTATAATTCCTTTATGCATATGGCATAATGTTTCAGAGAGAATCTCTGAAAATGCATGATAACAGGCCTCACAACCAAGTCTTCCAGTCTTTTGGAACCTGCGGACTTCCCATTTACATTTAGGACAAACAATGTTGGTGACAGCTTCATTATCAAGGGGGGTGTTGGACTGTATTTTTTCCGGCTCCGGCAGCAATCCTTCTGTAGAAGCGGATAGTTTATAAAGAATTTCAGCAATGTTAATGCCTTGTAAGTCTATTGTATTCAAACCTTTTTCAACAGAACAGTTCTTGCAAATATGCAGAGTTGTTTTACCCTGTTTACTTAATTCTTGAATATGAATAGTGGCTTGATTTGTCTTACATATCTCACACAACATTTTAAACACCTTTAAAATTCAATTTATTAGAGGCTATATCTCAGTAGGTTAAGATGCAGCTTGGTTTTCTAGTTCCTGAATAATACCATCTTTAATGACAACGATTCTATCGGCAATTTTAGCTATTTCGTGATTATGGGTTACCATAATAATTGTTTTAGAGTAATTATTATGTAATTCTTTGAATATTTCAAGTATTTCCAAACCTGTATTTGAATCTAAGTTTCCAGTAGGTTCATCGGCCAGTATTAGTTCAGGGTCGTTCACTAAAGCTCTGGCTATCGCAGCGCGCTGTTGCTCTCCACCTGACAGTTCTCCTGGTTTGTGATTTAATCTATGTTCTAGGCATACTTGAGAAAGAAGTTTTTTTGCTGCAGTAGTTGCAGTTTTAATACTTTCTCCATTCAGCATTGCAGCAAGTTTTACATTTTCTAAAACTGTAAGTTCCGGCAATAAGTGATAAGTTTGAAAAACAAAACCAAATTTTGATTTACGTAGTTTTGTCCTTGCAGCCCTGCCTAGTTCAGTTAATTTAATATTATCGTATTTTATTGATCCTTTTTCTGGCTTTTCAAGACAGCCTACAAGATTAAGAAGGGTTGTTTTTCCACTTCCTGATGCCCCAAGCAAAGCAAGCCATTCACCTTTTTCTATATCCAAGTTAATGCCTCTAAGAACGTCTATTTTTGTTTTACAAATTTTATAGGTTCTATAAACATCCCTGATGGATAAAAATTTTTCTTGATCTAGATTATTCATATCGTAAAGCCTTTGCCGGATCGAGCATAGCTGCTCGGTATGCCGGTATTATTGCTCCCAGTGTACATAGAATAATAGTGCATAATATAATAAATATTATGTCTCTAGGTACAATAGAAGCTGGTAGTTCACTTAACATATAGAACTCCTTTGGAAATATTTCTATATGAAATAGTGTTGAAAGAATATTGAGAATACTCATTCTCCAATGTATTACTATCACCCCAAGCAGCAGGCCAAAGCAGGTGCCTATGAAACCTACAAAAAAACCTTGCAAAATAAATATTCTCATAATAGTTGAAGAGCTGGCTCCGAGTGCTCTCAAAAGGCCTATTTCTCTTGTTTTTTGGACAACAACTGTTATAAGTGTATTAGTAATACTTGATGCGGCTACAAGAACAATGAATATCAGTACAAAAAACATCATGTTCTTTTCGACCGCGAGGACATTCAGAAATTGTCTATTTGTCTGCTTCCAAGTAAATATTTCATAACCGGGAAAAGCCTTTGTGATTTTCTTATAAATAGGGTTAATATTAAAGGGGTCCTTTGTTTTTACTGATACCATTGTAGCTGCTCCCCAAGGGTAGCCAAACAAATCATCAGCATCATCCAGACTTGTTATTATTGTTTTTGAGTCATAGTTGTAATCACCCACACTAAAAATACCTGCTACGGTAAATTCAGCTGGAAGATAAACTTCTCTATTCTTCTTTTCTGTAATCTGCCCATTGCCGGCTATGTCAACTATATCCTTCAGTCTTCCGGGAGAATGCACAAGTATTTTTGACCCCGGATATAATCTTAGTTTATTAGCAAGAACATAGCTTACTAGAATATCACCCGGAGTGTTCAATGAAGCTTTTCCCTTAATTAGCCCTTTTGAAATAAAATTGTTCTTAGGCTCTCGGTCAACGTCAATACCAATTAAGCTTAGAGGGATAATTTTATCTCCCTTCTGAATTAGGACTTCTCCATAGGTTACAGGAATTGCGGAGGCGCCAAACGAATCGACTTTTTTTATAATATCTTCGGGTTTTTTAATATATTCTTTGTAAGGACTCCTGATTGATATATGAGGGTTTATATCTAGAAGCTTTGTTTTTATCTCATCAGTAAAGCCTGTCATAATAGCGAGGACGACCATTAAAACACAAACGCCTAAACCTACGCCAATAACAGAAATCAGTGTAATAACTGAAACTGCATTCCGTTTTGGTTTGAAATAGCGCCAGGCTAAAAAGAGTTCTGTAATTAAATTCATAAATAAAACCTATATGTTTATATATATCTTTCAGGTTAAAGGATAAATTGTACTGTATAATATAACATTGCAAATAATCTAAGAAAACAATAACCGTAATTTAAAAGCTGGTTTAATCTTAAATTTAAAGAGAAAGTTAAAATCACACAGAATATCAATACAATTACCTTGTGAATTCTGTTTAAAATGATAAAATTATAGTTAGGGCTGTAATCTTGATTTATTCAGCCTCTTTCAGGCTATCGAAATTCCTCTTTTTTCGAGTTCTTTAGTTGTGAAAGTAATATAATTAATTCGTGACTGAAAGTCATTTGTGTAAACTTGCTCTAAAACTGCTTCTCAGTTGTAGAACATGGATAGCCTTTGATTATTATTAAAAATAATTGTTTTTGGCCAAAAAACCAGAAAGTTGAATAAATATGCATAGGAAAAGTAAAATTATATTAAGACTTGTGAAAAGAAAAAATCATTGTTATAGCCCGTCACTCCTTACGGCGTTTACTCTATTTTGTTTGATTTATGTTATTTCTGGAAATAATTTATTTTCACAAGGCCTAAGTAACCAATCAGGTGGATCGTCACTTGGCTCAAGTGGCCTTGGTGGATTTGAAAGCTCTAAAAAAGGTCCAGCAGTGTCATCTGGAGCATCTGCAGGTAAAGGTGAGTATATAAATTATTTTAATGATGCTGATGAAAACGAGTTGCTGCGAAGTTATTCAAACGTTCCAATAAAACATATTTCTGACGGAATTGACTTTGAAGAGGAATGGAATTTTTTTATAAAAAAGAAAAATTTGACTGTTGACCAGTATCAAATACTGATCAAGGACATGATTAGCAAAAAATATCCGGATTTAAATGTTAACTCAGCAGTATCAAAATTTTTTTTCAGAGCACTTGCTGAAAATACGTACAGTTTAGATGGCTACCTACCTGCAGATAAATTTAACTCTATTGTAGATGCAAGGGAGACTTTCTTTAAAATAAATAGCTACATTGATGCTTTAGATATTAGCAATGAAATAAAAAGACCTATGAAAGAGTTATTTGTTTACGCCTGTATTTATGCGCAGAAAATAGATTTATCTATCAAAACACTCCAGAAATTAAAAAGAATACCTCCCGGTTGTATTCTTTACGAATTAAAAAATTATAGTGGTAAGATAGTTTTTGGGCAATATGCAACAGATAGACCCGGGGAAAACTTATACTACATCTGTTCCGCTTTTTATAATAAATTCACAGAGTTGCCACATAAAAAACAATTAGAAGCTCTGGACTATATTTATAGTTTTAATCCCACACTTCAACTTGCTCCTCCGATAGTTTCTCGGTACAATTTTGTTTATTGGATTGCGAGTATCCTTCCGTTTTCAGAAAAGCCTAACTTGCTGAAGTATTGTGTAAGAGGAAACATCGGCTGGCTTCTTTTGCCGAAAACCATCCATTTCAAATAAATATATAGAACAGGAATTTATTCTTAATTTGTAAATAACA
>CAZGAI010000002.1:0-26945 GCA_964523175.1 uncultured Victivallales bacterium
TTCGATGTTCGATGTTCGATGTTCGATGTTCGATGTTCGATGTTCGATGTTCGATACCCACCCCTTTTAGTTCCCCTCCCAGGAGGGGATTAAAGGGGTGGGTTCTTCAATATCAACTAAGTTTCTTTACTGATAAAATTTCGTACACAAAGATCTTCGCTCTCCTGAAGTCAAGATTTAGACCGTAGACTTTTTAGTCCAGTCTAATAAAACTTAATATCTTTCATCTACATAATGAATCCATCCACCTGCTTTAATAAGATCTTTATCAAATCCTCCAAGATGGAATTTAATTTCTTCTTTGGTATCCTCAGAGCTGATGATGATAATTTCTCTATTTACATCAATCTTAATAAAAGTTTGTCTGCCGCAGTAATATTTGAATATTTCATCAATATCTTCCTTAGGAAGTTCTATAGCCAACATGCCGCAGTTGTAACAATTTTTTCTAAATATCCTTGCAAAACTTTCTGCGATGATAACATTTATATGATTCTGTTCAAAGGCCCATGGTGCATGCTCTCTTGAAGAACCACATCCGAAATTTGCTCTTGAAACAACTACACCTTTATGTTTTATATCTTTTTTATTATCAAAATTTTTTAAAATAAGATCTTCCAACAGATGAGGCCTCATTGCTTTTTTGGTTATTTCTGTTAAATATTTAGCTGGAATTATCTCATCAGTATTAATATCTGATCTGTCTAAAAAAAGGACTTCTCCCCCAAACTTTTTCATTATTTATCTCCTTCGATCTGAAATAGTTTTGAATTTGTAATATATCCTGAAATCGCAGTTGCGGCTGCTGTTGCCGGGCTTACCAGGTGAACCATGCCGCCTTTTCCCATTCTTCCACTGAAGTTCCTGTTAGTTGTTGCTGCGCAGGCTTCGCCTTCAGCCAGAACACCATTACTCATTCCAAGGCAAGCACCGCAGGTTGGGTTTGTAACACAAAATCCTGCATCAGCGAAAATTTTCAGTAACCCTTCATTCAGGGCATCCTTATAAATTTTTTGAGTTGCCGGAGAAACGATACATCTTACTGAGTCAGCAATTTTTTTACCTTTCAGTACTTCAGCAGCAATTCTGAGGTCTTCAATTCTTCCATTTGTACAGGAACCAATATAAATCTGATTTACCTTTGTACCATCCATTTCTCTGACCGTTTTAACCTGGTCAGGTTTATAACCGAATGTTACCAAAGGTTCCAGTTTAGAAACATCATCCTCAATGACCTTTTCATAGTCTGCATCTTTATCCGAGGTCCATTGACTATAATGCTTTAAAGCTTCATCTTTAGTGCTGAACTCATCTTTAATGAAATCCCAAAGATATTCTACTGTTACAATATCAGGATAACAGATACCACACGTTGCACCAGCTTCTACAGCCATATTTGAAAGTGTTAACCTGGATTCCATGCTCATATTTTCTATAACGGGACCTGTAAATTCAATTACCATATTAGTGGCACCATTTACACCAATTTTTGAAATGATATTGAGTATTACATCTTTTGCATATACTCCTTTTTTCAGTTTTCCTATAAGATTATACTTCATAGTTTTTGGTGTTTGAAGCTCACATAATCCTTTTAGTATTCCCATTTCCAGGTCAGTTGTTCCAATGCCGGCTCCAAAAGCCCCAAAAGCACCATAGGTACATGTATGAGAATCTCCCATGATAATTGTATGGCCAGGTCTTACAAAGCCTTTTTCAGGGAAAATTGCGTGGCAGACACCGTTATTTCCAATATCAAAAAATTCCACGTCATGCTTTCTCGCCCAGTTTCTCAACAGATTTCCCTGTTCAGCCGACTTTGAATCTTTTGCTGGTGTAACATGATCAATTACAGCTTTAATTTTTGTGTTATCAAAAACTCTGTCTTTGCCTCTTTCAACTAAATCGGCAATTGCGATCGGAGTTGTAATCTCATGACAGAATACCCTATCAAGTTTTATGATATTTACTCCTTCATACGGTTGGTCTATTCGATGTGCGTCAAATATTTTCTCAGCTATTGTTCTTCCCATTGTAAATTCCCTTCAATTTATTAGACTTTAGACTATCTAAACTCTTTTGGAGGTGTGATAATCCAGTATGCTTTTAATGGTTCTGTTCCTGTGTTAATAAGAGTATGTGGTTCATCTGCATTAAATGAAACACTGTCTCCGGAGGTTAACGTATATCTGTTTCCTGCAATCTGTATTTCACCTCTGCCATCTGTAATTATACCCAGCTCACTTCCCTGATGTCCATAATCACTGCTTTTTTTATTTTCACCCGGTTTTATTTCAAGGTGATATGCTTCAATCGTGTTTTCATGATAAATATTATCAATTTTTGACAACAGCTCATAATTTACAGGTCCATCGATTATTTTCGTTCTCTCTTTTTTTTTTATTATATGAACCTTTGCTTTTCTTTTATATTTTTTAAATAAATATTCAAAGTCAATATTAAGTTCGTCTGTAATCTTTAATAATGTATCAATTGCAGGAGACACTTTATCGGTTTCAACTTGAGAAATGAGACTTTCGCTGACTCCGATTTTTTTTGAAAGTTCTTTCATTGTCAGGTTTTTACGTTTTCTTATTTCTCTTAGGGTTTTTCCAAAATAGTATTTCATATTATTTATTTCATTTAAACTTTACTTTAAATTAAGTAGCTTTAGTATAGTTAAAGAAAATTAAAATTCAACTATTTATTAATAAAAATGATATTTCTTTAATATTCTTATGGAAGAGGTGATTTAATAATACTTTAGAAAGTAATCTCAGGCATCCAGATTTTTTTGAATAAACTTATTTTTTGAAGTTTTAGAGAAATTACAGAATAGTAATTTTGTTTGGAAAAAGAGATTTTAATGTAGGTATATTTTTGTCTGATTTAATAGTTTTTATATAATTAATATATTTTTTATCTGCGTGCTGTGGATCGAATATCGCATTTAGCAGGTAAGCCATACGCATACCACCTACATAAATTTGCTGCCTACATACTTTTTTTGCTGAATTTAGATATGAATCAAGATTTTTAAATATGGCAGTTACCTGTTTTGTGGGTTGTTTCAAGTTTCTGAAATATTCAAGTTTTTTAGTACTAATAAAATAAGCAGCAAGCATGCTGCTTTCGATAGTCCAGTTAATTATCTGAGCTTCTCTGATACTTTTTATGGGAATATTCACTTTAGTTATATACTTTACAATCTTTTGTGCCTCTTCAGTTATAAAACTATTCTGTGCTTTAGTTTGATATTTTGGATAATAACTATAAGGAAGCTGTTTATACAGTCCTGCGGCCGAATCCCATAAAGCATGAAGGTTTGTTACTTTTGATATCTTTTTTTTAGAAGAAGTTAGTACAGGGACCATAAGTGCCTCTTTAAAAACAATTTTATTTCCCCCAAGGGTATTTATTCCATTAATAATTGGTGCAGCATTGTGCAGAGGCATATGTATGTCACCAACCAAATGTAAAATAAATCTAAATGCTACGGTTTTCTCTTCCAATGAAGAATCATTGATTAAAAGAGTTTTTATTGCGCTCTGAAGAGCGGTATAACAATTATATTTTCCTAACTCAGTATTTGATGCCAAAAGTTTTTTTACTGCTCTTGCAGAGTGTTCAGCGGAAACTTTTGTATTCGGAAGAGTAACTGGATTAATATAATGAAACATTGAGTTTATTTTTTTGTTTTCATCATTCTTCCATTTATAGTTTTTAATTACATCACACCAGTTGCTTGCTTCGATATAGGTAGCTGTTTTTTTTGATGCCTGCAGGCTACCGGGATAAGTAACTAACGTTTTAAGATATTTTTTTGCTGTTTTTAATGCATTCGGTGTTAAATTATTTTTAGCTATCTGTGCAGTCAGTTCATGACCTGTACTCCACCATGCTATTGACGATGAGCAGAAACTAACTATAAAGCAGAGTAGAATCGGTATTGATTTCTTTTTCATGCCTACCTATCTCTGTTGAGTGTTGTAAAGATATTCGATATTGTGTATAATGTAATGAATAAGGAATAAAATACAAAATAACTTTTGTACTTTAACTATAACAAAAAATGCAGATTCATATATGGGTAATACTAATAAAGTTATTATGATAATGGTTGATGGTTTTGGTATTCCCGACAGTGACTTGCGTGATTCTGTTTATTCAGAATACTGTTCTAAAGAGTTTATGGATCTGCTCATTAATTACTCCACTTCCCTAGACGCTTTGCTTGGTGTTCCAGGCCTTCCGCAAAGTGCAACAGGTCAAACTGCATTATTTACCGGGATAAACGCAGCTGAAGCAATGAATAAGCATCATCCCGGATTTCCAGGCCCCACACTGAAAAAAATAATAAAAGAACAGAATATATTTAAAGCTTTGCTAAAAAATAATAAATCAGTTATCTTTGCCAATGCCTATGTTAAGTATTCATTAGAAAAAATTGCATCTTCAAGGTTTTGTTCTGTTACTTCATACATGGTAAGCAGCACAATGAACAAAGTATTCGACACTCATTCTCTGATTTTAAATAAATCAGTTTACCATGATATAACAAGAGAGACTATTGCGAGCAGGCATAACATTCCAACAATAACACCAGAGGCAGCAGCAGACCACCTGCTGGGTATTTCAAAAGATTTAGACTTTACTCTGTTCGAATATTTTTTGACAGATGTGGCAGGACATAGACAAAATCTGCGTAACCTCAAAAAAGTTTTAAAAATATTAAGTCGTTTTATTACAGCAATTAAGGATAATCTACCTGATGATACCCTACTGCTTATTACAAGTGACCACGGTAACTGCGAAGATATTTCTACTCGAGGTCATACTGAAAATCCAGTACCATTAATCTGTTATACTCAAACTCCTGATTTTTCACAAAAGTTAACTACTTTTACGGAGGCAGAATGTCTACAACAGTCACCTATAAAAAGGCTATTCCCGGGCAATTCTCCAAAAAAAACTGTTTTACCTAAAGCAAAATCCATCGCTGACGTATATAATTTAATTATAGAAGTTCTGAGCTAGAGGATTGGGTATCTGTTGATTTGAAGAGTGTCAATCTTTTTAAGACTAGGAAAAAGAGACTGTAGGCAACAGGCAAAAAAGTTTTTATCAGGAATAAAACAAAAAGAAAAAAGACACTCCGTGTCGTTTCAGGAGAGCTGCTTATGTTTGAAAGAATAAAAAAAGAACTTATTAATTTATATAAGGTTATCAGCACAGATCTATGGGCTGTTGATTTAAGAGAATTTAATATCTTTATGCGGCCTTTTCTTTTTTTATGTCGTTTTTCCTATCTGGTTTTTGCTGATTTTGCTCAAAAGAAGACGTTAATGATGTCATCAGCGCTTAGCTATGCCACAGTATTAGGGATAATCCCAATTACACTGGTCATTGTTGCGTTGTCCAAAGGGTTGCTCGAGCAAAGCCTAACCAAATATACTCCTGAGATAATTGACTACTTAGTTTCAAAGATCTTACCCGTGCTCAACGATCTGCCAAGTAAAGGGGATGGGGTACAGCTGTATAATTCCTTACAGGATTTTATAAATCTTGAACTAATACCAATGTTAACCAACTTGAATTTGCAGGAAATTGGTCTCTACGGGGCAATAGTTCTAATTGTTATTTCATTCTCTCTTATGCGGACAATAGAGAAAGCGTTTAACGATATCTGGGGGGTTGCATTCAAGAGAACTATCTTGAAGTTAGTATTGAATTACTGGCTGATTATCGCTTTGTTTCCCGCTTTTATGCTGGTAATAATATGGGTAACCGGTTTTAGTATTTTTCATGATGTTCTGAGAATAGGACACTCATCATGGCTTTCAGCGGTGTTTGCAGACCAGACAGGCACGTTTTTGACCCTATGGATACTATTTTCTGTCGTATACAAGGTAATACCTAATACCAGAGTAAAAATAATACCTGCACTAATTGGTGGTGTTGTTGGTGGAACACTCTGGCAGATAAATAATATGCTGAGCTTTCTTTTTGTATCTAATGCTATAAGAACTCATTATCTTTATGGCAGTATTGGAATGATACCGATTATGCTTATTGCTTTGTTTATTGGCTGGCTCATTGTATTATTTGGTGCACATGTTTCATTTGCAGTTCAAAATTTAGAATATTTCAGAGTGACAATATTATCAAGAGATATACAACCTTCTGATAGACAGGAGATTGGCCTGATTTGTTTAACTGTTATTGCAATTCGATTTTTAAATAAGAAAACACCCCCAACTGCAGAGGACATATCTTTGCGTTCAGGACTTCCTGAGGTTTTCTTTTTGAGCACTCTAATGATCTTAAAAAATGCCGGATTTGTTATTCGGACTGATGACAATCCAGCTGAATATGTATTAGCAGTCAGCCCTGAAAGTATTAGGTTAAAAGATATAATGGATACGGCAATTGGACATATTAATGATAAAGAACTTCCGTTGGTATCAGATAAAACTTTGTGGAAAGAATCTATTAGTATCTGCACCAGGTACAGGGACAGTTTTACTATGGAGGGTAATCCTACTTTACTGGAGATAGCTGAAGAGCTGAGAGAGAAGATAGAATAGAAGGCTGCTGAGGCTGAGGTCGCTACGAATAAAAAAAAGCCGGCAAAAGCCGGCTTTTCAGGATAAACTTTAATAAATTATTATTCTTTAATAATCCTTGTCCATTTATGAGGGTCGGGCAGTTCTCCGTATTGAATTCCGGTTAAATTATCATAAAGCTTTCTGCAGGCAGGGCCGCACTCATCTCCAAACTTATAAGTTTTAGAACCTCTGACAATTTTACGAATCGGAGTAATAACCCCGGCAGTTCCACAGGCACCAACTTCGGCAAAAGTGTCTATCTCATCAAACCTGATTGGTCTTTTTTCTGCTTTCATACCTAAATCAAGTGCGAGCTGAAGCAGAGATTTATTTGTAATACTAGGCAAAATTGAATCTGCTTTTGGTGTAATATATTCACCTGATTTAGTGATTGCAAAAAAATTGGTTGTTGTAAATTCATCAAAATATTCGTGAGTTTTAGAATCCAGAAACAGAACTATAGGATAACCTAATTTTTTTGCCTTAGTATAAGAATACATACCGGCGGCATAGTTTCCCGCTACCTTATAAGCACCTGTTCCGTGTGGGGCTGCTCTGTCATAATCATCAAGAATAACTGCATCTATGGGGGTTATTCCGCCTTTATAATAAGGTCCTACAGGAGCAACATAAACAATAAACATATATTCATCGGCAGGATTAACTCCCATAACTGCGCCTGAGCCAAACATAAATGGCCTTATATATAACGAGCCGCCGGTACCATAGGGGGGGAGATAGTCTATATTTTCTTTAATAGCTCTATCAACTGCTTCTTTAAATATTTCATACCGCAATTCGGGACAGGAAATATAGTCGGCTGTATAGTTAAGCCGTTTAGAATTTTCATAATCACGAAAAATTCTAACTTTTCCATCTTTACAGCGATATGCTTTAAGGCCTTCAAAAAGTGCCTGACCATAGTGAAGTGCGGAAGCCGCTATATGCAGTGATATATTGGGGTCGGTTTTAACTTCGCCTTTACCCCATTTACCATTAGAATATTTGTATTCAACATGAGCTCTTGTCGGAAGATAGTTGAACCCGAGTGAAGACCAATCAATGTCAACCATAATTATCACCTTAATTTTAATTTATTTATTAAACTGCCAAACTAATATAAACATTATACTTCAGACTCTATGAATTATCCTCCGCTTTTTCTAAAATACATATATAAAAAACTAATATGTTTAAAAAAAATACCTTTAATTTTATTTTAAGCGTCTTTCAATGCAAACAACCATTGTTATATTTAACAATATAGTATTTTGGAAGAAAATATTTACCAACACCATTTTTATTCGTTAAAAAAAGGAGATTTCATGAAAACTATTAGAGTATCTATTATTATTGCGGCCTGTTCATGTTTATGTCTATTATCTGCCTGCTCAACTTTTAACGATCTTTTTTCTTCAAAATCAGATAATACAGAACAGCCTATAATTGCCGGAGGTGATAATTTAACCGGCATCGATACTGGTTCAGATGTTCTCCCGGAAAGACCTGCTAAATTGTGGACTCCTGTAGCCGGTTTGAACCTTCCTACTGTTTATTTCGCATATGATCAGTCCAGAATTGGAACGGCACAGGTGAAAAAACTGGAAGCTGTAGCAAATTATATGGGTAAAAATCAGGAATTAGGGCTGATAATAGAGGGAAATTGTGATGAAAAAGGTAGTTCGGAATATAATATTGGGCTAGGTGAACGCAGAGCTTTATCGGTTCGAGATTATCTAGAGAAACTTGGAGTTCCCGCTAATAGAATGCAGACAATAAGTTATGGCAGTGAACGTCCGGCTGCTCCTGAACATAATGAAAGTGCATGGGCAAAAAACAGAAGAGCTGATCTGGTTCCGGCAAAGATGTAAGCAGTTTCACTGCTATTTTATATGGCCTCTGAAAAAAATAAATTCAGATTATTATAGAAAACCAGGAAGTAATCCCTCGTTATTCTGAGTTATCTCTTTTGTATATTTATTTTCGTTCAGCCATTCTTTTAGAGAAATAACATTGATACCCAGTTTATGGGCCTTTGCTGTTTTAGAACTGGCAGAATTTAAATTAGAAACTACCAGTACGGTAAGTTCTTTATTAACCTTATCCACCGGGGTGTATCCATTCTGCGATGCAATTTTTTCGTAGAAACTTCTTTTCTCCGGCATTTTTCCAGTGAAACAGATTGTTTTTAAATTAACAGCTGAATCAACATCATTTGTGCTTATAAATTTAACAGCATCTAACAGTTCATCAATAATTTCCGACTTCTCACGAAAAGCATTGTAAATACTTTCAGACATTGTCGGTCCAACTTGATCAATCTTAAGCAGTTCTTCAACAGATAGTTTTCTAAGTTCATCAAAAGAATATCTTTTTAATAAACTTTTAGCAAAAGTTTGTCCAACTCCTGTAATATTTAACGCGGCAAGCAGCTTAAAGTCACTAGTGGATTTTGCACTCTGGATGTTGTTATACAGCTTAGTAGCTGACTTTTCTTTAAAACCATCTATTTTATATATATCAGTTAAGGTTAAATTTAAAATGTCCTTTAACTTTCGTACGCCTAAAGTTTGTGTCATTTTACGAATTGTAGGCTCGCCGAGTTCCTCTATATCAAGATCCTTAACAGCAGCAGAAAGTCTTTGGATAATTTTTCCCGGGCATGCCGGGTTTATGCACCTAAGCTCAACACCTACAATTTCAACATTAGAACTACAGGATGGACATTTATCAATAAAAGGAGATCTTCTATCTTTACCTTGTTCAAAACCTACTACATGAGGAATAACTTCTCCTGCGCGCTCAATGGTCAGTGTATCACCTATTTGTATATCTCTATCAATAATGTATTGGTAATTATGAAGAGTGACATTGGATATTGTAACGCCGCCAAGTTCAATAGGCTCTAAGATACCTTTTGGGGTTAGGTTATTTTTTCCAAAGCTCCAAATTATATCTTTTAAAATAGTCTTTTTCCTGGCACCAGTAAACTTCCAAGCTATCATACCTCTGGGAAACATGGCAGTTTCACCTAAACTATTCCTATATACAACATCAGCTAATTTGATCACCAAACCGTCAAGAGGATATTGTCGGGATTCTATCTCCTCAAGAATAGCAGGCCATTTAACAGGTAAATCTCTAAGTGAAACTGAGAATGAAATTAAATTATAATCAACTAATGTCAGCTTCGCGCCTTGCAGCTGTATTTCACTGATATTTTTTAATCCCATGATGCCGCCAACGGCATTTCTTGAATTTTTGTAGGTGCTGCCACCCTTTCGTTTTATATTGCCATATATATTTTTGAAATCATCATTTCTGATTACTATTTCCCCTCTGACAGGACGATTCAGTGGGCCTATATAGCCAGTTGTTTCAAGTTCTATAAGAGGGATTTTATCGGATACATTCTGATCACTGCTATCCTGTCCTCTTGTTGCCAGTATAGTGCCGTCATAGTTTGCTGAAATACCATCATATTTAGGTTGAATCAAAAACAGTTCATTATCATCTCTAGCTCTATCTTTTGCCCAGTCCATAAGGCTTTTTTTTCCTTTTGGAGCATCATCAAAAAAATAAGTTTTCGCCAGTGATATCATCTTCATTTCAGGAGCAAGATGGACATCACCTAAGCTTGAAACTTTGGGAGCAAAATATTTTTGAAGCAGTTTATGGTCAGGGTTAAGTTCTTCCAGTCTTCTAATAAGTAAGTCATACTCTTCATCAGATATTTCAGGTTCACTTATATCCCAGTATAAACGATTATGTCTGTTTATTTCAAATGCTAATTGATTTTCATCCAACAGCAAAATATTTTTCATATTATCCCAACAAGTTATTTTGAAAAAGTTAGTTTCTTCAATTCGAAGTTTTCTCTATTGTAATTAATAGTTTTCCAGATATTTGAATCTCTTGCTATCAGCTTAATAAGTTTGCCCGTTGAAGTATTTAAAGATTCCGCTGTTTCGCTAATTCTGAATTTATATTTCCATAGTGTATCAAACAACAATGCAACCCAGAGTGGGTACATTGGGTTTGACAAAGCGATTTTCAGCCTATTTAAAGAAATATTTGGACCTCTAATTTCAATAGCCAGTTTTATTCTCAATTTTTTTAGAGCGATTCGTAGGTTGTTGGACCTGCTCCGGGTTTCAGTAGATATTACAGAAAGATTTGTAGATTTATGAGTAATGCGTACAGCAGAAAACTTGCGATTCCTTTTCTGTCCTCCAGGTCCACTAGCCTGAAAATTTTCCATAACACAGTAAGTAAACAGTTTTCTGTCATCTGAGTTCAGCCATTGATTTCTTTGAACTGAGTATGGAGGCTTGTTCTTATTTTGCTCTTGATGTAATTGTATCTGTGACAAAATTTAATTTCATTGTTTAACTTGTATAGTTAAATCCCTCTTTAGATAGATTTATTAAAAAATACCAAAAAAGGGAGGAGAATTATATTACTTAATACTCTTCTTCTGCTACATCTTTTTCAACTACAGGTGGTAGTTTTGATGCTTTGTAATGATCTTGTACTTTGTCGAGATGACGTCGCAACTGTGTATTTGATTTTTCTATTACGGCATCAATAGAGTCATACATATCAAAAGATTCATAATCAGCTTCGATATTAAGATTTTTACCTCTAACTAGAATTTCAGCTATATGTCGTGATTTTTGACAGTCTAAAATTACGCGTACGCTTGTTATTTTAGGATAGTCACTTAGTATTGCTTCAGCTTTAGTTTCAGCATAAACTTTTAAGGTATTGGAAATATTCCCATTACGAATACTTACTATTACGCTCATCTTAATCTCCTTGTTTAGATATGATTCATTTATAAAATATGTTGTACTCTGAAGAAACTCAAGGAACCTTTATTATATTTTTTTATCTTTGATTTATTTTCGACATTTCTTGCCAAAAACAAAAAAGTTACATTGTAAATTTCGGCCCCAAATATATTTCTCTAGCTTTTTTGTCTTTTACAAGGAAATCGCTGCTTCCGTGCAAAATAATTTGACCTTCGCACATGATATAGGCTCTATCCACAACAGATAGAGTTTCCCGTACGTTATGGTCTGTTATTAAAATGCCCAAACCTTTATCTCTTAGACGAAGAATAATCTGCTGAACATCATAAACAGCAATAGGGTCTACACCGCTAAATGGCTCATCCAAGAGTATAATAGCGGGGTTTGTAACCATAGCTCGTGTAATTTCTAAGCGTCGACGTTCTCCGCCGCTTAATGTCATTGCTTTCTGCTTTGCCAGAGGGGTAATCTCAAGTTCATCCAGTAGGATTTTTAGTCGCTGCTTTCTTTCATAGGCATTTAGATCTAAAGTTTCAAGAATGGCCATTATGTTTTGTTCAACAGTAAGTTTTCTAAAAATAGAAGGTTCCTGTGCTAAATATCCCATTCCGAGACGGGCTCTTTTATACATCGGTGTCTTAGAGATATCAGTACCTTTAAAGTGAACTGTTCCACTGTCTTGTCTTATCAGACCTACTATCATATAGAAACTGGTAGTTTTCCCTGCTCCGTTCGGGCCTAATAATCCAACTACTTCACCCGGACGCACATTCATAGACATGCCATTCACAACGCGTTTGCCCCTATAAGCTTTTACAAGGTCTTTAGATTCAAGAAGTATATCATCAACAGGTTTTTGGGGCATTGTTATATTCCTTACATAAATAATATATATTATTATATTTTTATTAATTACTCTTTACGTTTGGTTCTTTATTTTTTTTGAGGGTTATAAATCATTTTGGAATGTTTTCCATATTGTTGGTCACTTTCAACTTTAACCCGATCGCTATCCCTGTAAAGCGTAATTTTATCTCCTACTATATAGTTGAAACCCTGGTATAAAACAGGATCATCAGTTAGTATTACTTCACCAGTTCTTAAATCATAATCAGCTTTTCCTGATGTTGCTCTTTCTTTTAACTGGCCTGGTTTTGTTTTCATCACAATAATGACATTCCCAGTTGCAATGAATTTTTTAGCTACTTTTTTACTTTTGGTATCAGAGTCAGTCTTTTCCTTAGAACCAGTCTTTTCCTTAGAACCAGTCTTTTCCTTAGAACCAGTCTTTTCCTTAGAGCCAGCCTTTTCCTTAGAGCCAGTCTTTTCTTCAATCAAATAAACTATGATTTCATCTGCGGAAATATTGAGTTCATTATTGTCCACTACAACATTTCCATATAGAGATATCAAGTCGTTTTTTAGGTCAAGGTCCATGCTGTTGGAGCTAATTGCAGTCGGTTGAGACTCATCATTTTTACCACCTTCTTTTTTGGAGGTGGGAAAAAGCTCTCCCATCATTTGGGCATTTACCATTGACGTAAAAAGAAACATTATCGCAAATATAGATAATGCTGACTTAATGCAAATTCTGTTTCTCATTTATTTCCTCATCTGAAAAAAGTTAATATATACAGTGCTTATTATTCTTTCAAAACAATACAGTATTGACAACGCACAATTATTAATTAATACCAGCAGTATCTGTAGTAGAACTGCTATCTATTGCTTCCGGAGATGTTTTGAGTTTGACTTTGTTTATTTAGTCTCTTTTATTTTATTTTGATCTGTTTTATTATCAACAGGTTGAACTGGTTTTGTGCTTTTTTGGCTCTGAAGAGGCTTTGTTGAAGTGATGAGCATTGTTACATTTTTTCTAACATGAACTAATTGTGTTTTCATGTTGCAGTCAAACCCTATACCATCCCCGTTTATTGCCAAAGATCTATAGTGGATTGGTTTATCTCCCCTGATAATTTCAGTTGCTCTGTTGAAGAAGGCTACAGGTGTTGTAATTACAGAGTTTATATTTGTCCCATTCTCACCAATCATTTCGATCTTAGCAGTAGTTATTTTTATAAAAGCTCCTATTGTTTGAGCATCATTACCTGTCAGAATGTATTCCAGTTTATTTGTTTTTTCATTATACTTTGGAGATACTAATTTATTCATTGACACATTCTTAAACATATCCTCAGCATATGCTGAATAAAAAGGAAGTAAATTCAACATTGTGAATAATGCTATGTAAAAAAAAATCAGGAAAGATCCTGAGAATATTTTTTTATTAAATCGTTCCATTTATTCTGTCCTTTTAAAAGCCATACTATTGCTTCTCTGACGGCACCGCTGCCACCGAAAGCATCTGTTCTAAAGTTACAAAAGTCATCAAGTTCAATTGGAGCATTTCCAACTATTACACCAATCCCTGATTTAACTAGAGGAGGAATGTCAATAAAGTCATCTCCAATGTAGAGGCATTCTTCTTTTTTTAGATTCTGATCTGAAAGCAATTTTTCAAAAGCAGTGTTTTTATCTTTTTCTCCCTCATAAATAAAACTCAGGCCAAGCTCTTTGGCTCTTTTACGATTAGCTTTTGAACTTCTCCCTGATAAAACACCAACAAGTAAATGCGCATGAAGAGCCATCTTTATAGCACTTCCGTCTCTAACGTGAAAAAACTTTATTTCTTCAGGACTGTCGGAATAACCAATTTTCCCGTCAGTTAATACTCCGTCGATATCCAGGACTATAGCTTTGATTTTATCTATTTTGTCTTGTGAGATCATATATAGCCTTAACCTTAGTTAATACTTTCTCCGCGGATTCAAAGTTTAACGAATTTGGTCCGTCTGAAAATGCTTTGTCCGGATTTGGGTGGACTTCCATAAATATAGCATCAATACCGACTGCTGCTGCTGCCAAAGATAATGGCTCTACGAATTGTCTTTCCCCACCAGTGGTGTTGCCAAGGCCTCCGGGTAGTTGAACGGAATGGGTTGCATCAAAAACAACAGGAACTCCAATGTCATGCATTATTGCTAAAGAACGCATATCAACAACAAGATTGTGATAGCCGAATGATGTACCCCTTTCTGTCAGCATTATTTTTTCATTGCCGGTGCTTTTGACTTTTTCGACAGCCAACTTCATCCCTTCAGGGGCCATAAACTGTCCTTTTTTTATGTTAACTGTTTTTCCTTGACGTCCAGCTTCAAGTAATAGGTCTGTCTGCCTGCATAGAAAGGCCGGAATTTGTAAAATATCTGCAACTTCGGCAGCCGGAGCAGCCTGAGAAGTTTCATGTATGTCTGTAACTATCGGCAAATCGAGGTCTTTTTTGATTTTCTTTAATAACTCTAAACCTTCTTTGAGACCAACTCCCCTATAAGAGCCTACTGAACTTCTATTTGCCTTATCGTATGAGGCTTTAAATACTAAATTAATATCAAGTTTATTGGCTAGATTTTTAAGGAAGGAGGCGGTTTCCAGGCAAAGCTCTAAACTTTCAGCTACACATGGGCCTGCTATTAACAAAAGCTTTCCATTGCCAACTTCAATATTATCGTTTATGTTAAACATAATTATTCCTAAAGTTATTTACTCAATTTTTTAATGCTGATAATATGTAATTGAGCTTTAATTCAATTTAATATGTTTTACACTTTTTATTAAATTTTTAATTAAAAAAATAAATAATGCAACATATTTTAGAGAAGTTAACAGAAATAAAGATAAATGTCAAGATGAACGGCTCGTTTTTATCAGTAATTAAGATTGTTTTGTACAGCATCTTTAGAAAAGCTTTTCTAAAGCAATTTGATTTTAGAGAATTCTGGCTATAGCTTTATTTGTTTTATTATATAATACCTTTCGTAACTGAGACAATATATTTTTATGGAGCTAAGCAACAATGTATAAAGTGAAACTTGTTTTTGTATTGATAACATCGATATTTTTATGGGGATGTGCTTCAGATGAATATTTTAGAGACGAAGCTGCTGAATCCGCACGCGCGTTTCTCCTTAATGACCTGAAACACATTTCTCCGAAAAATAAGACATACATAAATTATACCTACCCTGATATTCTTCAATCTCCGATACTCCCTGGTGCAGATTCCAGTCAGTTATGTTTCGCGTGGAGTCTTCCTTCTCCAAAAATCACTCTTCTAGTTTACGGTACAAGCAAAAATGATTTTAAGGCATGGTTTCCCGTCCGGGTAATTTTTAAAAATTATACCAAAGAGGAAGCCGAGCAAATGGAAGAGATAGAACTAGAAGAATCTATTAAAATGGGTGAAATAAGTGATGAGGTTAGTGCCAGAGAATCAGGGTATAATTTCTGATATTATGTACAATAATAATTATGATATGAAAATAGCTAATTTTTAACAAACTTGGGATTTTCTGCTGATTCAGTGAAATTGAATAAAATTAAAATACTAGGGATATAATTTATGAGATCAAAAAAAATAGTTGTCGGACCTATTGATGTAAACTGTTATGTTGTAATGACTGATGATAAACTATATGTAATTGATCCTGGTGGAGATGCCAGTAAAATTATTTCGCAGGTTAAAAAGGAAGACAGGGCCTTAGATGCTATTCTCCTGACCCATGGGCATATTGACCATATCTCTGCTGTGAGAGAGGTTTCGGAAGCATTTGATAATGTGCCGGTGTATCTGCATAAAGATGACAACAGTTTATATCTAAGCCCAAATAACTGCATGATGCCTTTTTTTCCGCCTGTTGTAAATCCTGTAACTCCTGTTTCTTATATTGATACGAATGATTTCGAAATTATACATACACCCGGGCATTCCTGCGGCAGTGTCTGTTTTTACTTCAAGGCTGATGAAATACTTTTTAGTGGAGACACACTGTTCTGTGAGTCAATTGGACGCACTGATCTACCTGGAGGTGATTATAATAAAATTTTAAATTCTATTAGAAAAAAACTTCTTGTACTGCCTGAAAATACTAAAGTTTACCCGGGACATGGAGCTCCTTCTTCGATAAAAAATGAAAAGAAGTATAACCCTTTTTTGAAATAAACAGTATTATTTCCACATTAAATAAACTTGCGGAATTCGTATATTGAGATATTATATTTGTTTGCTTTAATCTAAATGTCAATAATTATAAAATATATTATTTAGGGAACGTTACAGTCTTACTAAAGCTCGAAGAACGATAAAGAGATTTTGTTGGTCTTTTATTACAAGTACATCTTTTAAAAACCTGTAAAAGCCATAATTAACAAGGCTCTCTTTATAATGAATTATCTAGGATTTTTATGTGCCCTTTAACTTGCAGAGGAGAAAATTATGTTTGGTAATACTTTTGGTAGAATGTTTAAAATTACAACTTGTGGTGAATCATATGCAGGAGGTTTCCGTAAAAATCTTCCTATTCCAGAACAGCTTTACGGTGGTCTTATGACTATAGTTGACGGAGTACCCCCGGGAATTAAAATCACTGCAGAAATGATTCAGCATGAACTTGATAAGCGCAAGCCCGGACAAACTCCGCTTGACTCTCCGCGTTTGGAAAAAGATAAAGTCTTTATCTTTTCTGGAGTAATGGAAAATCAGCTTTCTACAGGTGCACCGATAGGGATTGTAATCCCGAATAATGACATTCAGGATATACATATTAAACAATATGAAGACTATAAAGATGAAATACGGCCCGGTCATGCGGAATACGGATTTTTTAAGAAATATGGCGACAAAGGAGACTGGGTAGGGGCAGGCCGTGCCAGCGGTCGTGAAACAGCAAGTCGTGTTGCCGGTGGTGCTGTAGCTAAAGCAGTTCTGTCCAAAATGGGAATCGACGTAATTGCATATACTATTGAATCAAATGGAATCAAAGCTAAAACTCCTATCTCATATGAATATGCTAAAGCTAATTATCGGAAAAATGCTATTAATTGTCCTGATCTCGATATAGCCAAAAAAATGGAAGAAGATGTAATGAGAATCAAGGATATCGGTGAAACTGCTGCAGGGATTGTTGAGGTAATAGCTACAGGAGTTCCGGCAGGTTTGGGCGAGCCGGTTTTTGATAAAATTAGTGCGATGCTTGCACATGGCATCTGTTCAATCGGCGCAGTTAAAGGAATTGAATTCGGTTCAGGATTCGAACATTCTTCAATGATGGGATCAGAGTCTAACGATGAAGCTTACGTCGACAAAGAAACTGGGAGAGTGCGCTTCAAAACAAACCATTGCGGCGGAATTCTTGGGGGAATATCGAATGGTGAGGAAATCCGCATGAAATGTGTTGTTAAATCTACTCCAACAATATCTGTCCCACAGGCAACAGTCAATGTAAAAGATATGAAAGATATTGTTCTTGAACCTATTACACGTCGTGATCCCAGTCTGCTCCCTAGAATCTACCCGGTTATAGAAGCAATGACACAGTGTGTGATACTGGATGCGCTTTACATGGCTGAAGGCTACTGGAAAGTATCAGGTATTGATAATAAATGGTTAAAAATATGATTTTAATCAGATTTAAAAGGTTACAGTAAATCCCTATACACTTAAATTATTCATAGATAGGTTACGAAATGGAAGCAACAAAAACAAGAATTGCAGTTCTTATGGGTAGTGAAAGCGATCTACCAAACCTTAAGGGTGCGTTTTCAATACTGAACGATTTTAAAATAGACTATATAGCTAGGGTTATTTCCGCACATCGCACACCTCATGCAGCTTCACACTTTGCACAAACAGCTAAAGAAAAAGGAATTGAAGTAATTATCTGTGCTGCCGGTATGGCCGCACATCTAGCCGGGGTAATAGCATCCCATACGATTCTACCTGTTATTGGAATACCTATGCCGTGTGAGCCTTTTAATGGCCTCGATGCTTTACTGGCTACAGTACAAATGCCTCCTGGAATTCCGGTAGCTACTGTTACTGCCGGAAAAGCCGGAGCTAAAAACGCGGCTTTATACGCCATACAGATTTTGGCCCTTGCTGATTCAGAACTAGCCGATAAACTTAATAAGTTTAGAAAAGAGCAGACTGAAAAAGTAATTATGGCAGATCAGGATATTATGAATAAAATTTAGGAGAGAATAAAGAGATGGCAGGGTATGGAGGAGTTTTTTTTAAAATCAGATAATTTTCAGGATATTTTAAAAAATTGCCTGGTTACGTTAAAAAACCCTGGATCTTTTTTACTTGTTCCTACCGAAACTGTATATGGTCTTATCTGCTCCTGGGATGATGCCTCGGCAAGGGAACGAATTTTTCACGCAAAAAAGAGAGCAGAAAATAAGCCTTTTCAAATGCTGGCGTCAAGTGTTGCTATGGTTAAATCTCAGGGCGGAATAATTTCTAATATTACAGAAAAAGTAGTGCAGGCTTTCTGTCCAGGACCGATAACTATAGTCATTCCGGAAGAGAATGGGCAAACAATAGGATTTCGCATTCCTGAACATGATTTTATTTTGAAGCTTATCGAATCCCATATGACTCCTTTAGCAGGGACAAGTGCTAACCTAAGTGGTGAACCGGCAGCTTTGTATCCTCAACAGGCTCTTTCAGAATTACAACTAATGCCTGATATAGTAGTTGATAACGGATTAATACCTGCGGATTCACTTCCTTCGACCGTACTTAAAATAAATGGCTCAAGTCTTGAGATTTTAAGAGAGGGGCCAATTTCATTTGAAGAAATAAAGAGAGCCGTTATAAAATCCTAGAACAATTATTATACTAAAATATATAAACTTTACCTAGGCTTAATGCCTGCTTTTGCCACTATGCTGCACTCTATAATTGATATAAAAGCCTAATATTCTTGACAAATTATACATTAATGCTATTTGTAATATCTGATTTTTGGTAAATAATTGAAATGATTATAGAACGTTCATATAAGATAATATTTGTTGATTGTTAGTACAAGTAGGCTTGCCTAGACAGGAACAGGTGTATTTCTGCATACGAATAAACCCCGAAACATAATCAATACCGAGGCGAATCTACGAGTTCACCCTTACAAATAATTACCGCACAGACTGGAATCTAATAAAAAAAGGAGGATAAAATTATGGAAGACCAATATGCTGAACTGAATATCAAAGGAAAAATATATAAACTTCCGATAGTTGAAGGTACTGAAGGTGAAAAAGGTATAGATATTTCTTCATTGCGATCTGAAACGGGTTATATAACACTTGACCCCAGTTTTGGAAACACCGGTGCATGTTACAGTAAAATAACCTATATT
This sequence comes from uncultured Victivallales bacterium, assembly GCA_964523175.1. Lineage (GTDB taxonomy): Bacteria > Verrucomicrobiota > Lentisphaeria > Victivallales > GWF2-38-69. Next base: position 19,678 of record CAZGAI010000002.1, read on the forward strand.
GACGGAGAGAATGGAATATTAAGATATAGGGGCTATCCTATCGAGGAAATAGCAGATAGAAAAACTTTTATAGAAACAACATACATGCTGCTTCATGATAAGTTTCCTACAAAGAAAGAAAAACTGAAGTTTTCCAGGTTACTGACAGAAAACTCATTGCTGCATGAAGATATGATACATTTTTTCCATGGGTTCCCGGCAGGTGGCCACCCCATGCATATTTTATCAACAATGGTAAATGCTTTATCTACATTTTATCCTAATGTAGATTCAAAATCACTTGAAGAAGATATAGATTCTACAGCAACCAGACTGATTTCAGTTATGAGAACTATCGCTGCTTTTGCATATAAGAAATCTATAGGAGAACCATTTGTATATCCAAGGCATGATATGCATTATTGCACCAATTTTTTAAATATGATGTTTGATTCACCGACCAAACCTTACAAAATAGATAAAGATATTGTGAAAATTCTGAATATGCTACTGATTCTGCATGCAGAACATGAACAGAACTGCTCAACAACTGCAGTAAGAGCGATCGGTAGTGCACAGGTTAATATATATGCAACTATTTCTGCTGGAATCAGTGCTTTGTCCGGCCCCCTCCATGGTGGTGCAAATCAGGCTGTTATGAAGATGCTTAGACGAATTCATAAAGGGAAAGGCTCTATGGATCAGTACATAGAAAGGGCTAAAGATAAATCTGACCCTTTCAAATTAATGGGGTTCGGGCACAGGGTTTATAAGAAATTTGATCCCAGAGCAAAAATTTTAAAAGATTCATGCCATAAACTTTTAAAGAAACTGGATATAGATGACCCATTACTTGATTTAGCTATAAAGCTTGAAGAAAAAGCTTTATCTGATGATTATTTTACCAGCCGTCACCTTTACCCAAATGTAGACTTTTACAGTGGTATTATATATAAGGCGATTGGTATTCCGGAAGATATGTTTACCGTACTATTTGTTTTGGGGAGACTGCCGGGCTGGATATCTCAATGGAAAGAAATGGTCGAGGCTGAAGATAGAAAAATAGTTAGACCCAGACAGATTTATACAGGTAAGAGGCTTAGACATTGTAAATAATGAACAATTTTTGATTTCTGGTTGAAAATTCAAACAGAAATCAAAAAATTGAGAATTAAATAGTTTCAACCAGAGTTTTATGGAGTGCCAATTGGGCTGACTCAAACTCGCTTCTTTTTACAATAAACTGTATATTTACCTGACGTAGACACTGGTCCAGAGATAATATGTTAATTCCAGCTTCTGCAAGGGCATTTGCCGATTTTGAAAGAAACCCCGGAATAGCCATATTCGTTCCCATTACGCATACTACAGAGACTTTAATAACCCTGACTTTAGCTTTTGGAAATTCTCTGTGCATGGCTTCAAGAGCTTCATTGAGATATTTTTCGTTCTCGCCAATATAATGTGTAATAGTATTGGCATTTGTATTTTTTGCTATATAACTGATACCGAATTTATTGAAGGCACCCAGTAGCCTGTAGTCATAACCAGGCTGACCTACCATGTCAGGATCATAAACTTCAACAGCCAAAATATCGTTTCTTCCGCAAATCATATCAACTTTTGGATCTGGCGATATATAATTTCTGCTGATAAGGGTACCCGGATGAGCAGGTTCAAATGCATTTTTTACCCTTATTGGAATATTTTTCATTTCCATCTCTTTGGATGCTGAAGAGTGGATGGCCTCCATATCCATATCGGCGAGCTGGTCTGCTATATCGAAATTGGTATTACCGATAACCTTTACTTTATCTGCGCCGAAAAGGACCGGATCACCTGTACAGAGGTGGTATTCTTTGTGTATAATTCCTTCTCTTGCATCAGTAACTACAGCCAGTTTGCTGAATGTTATTTCACTGTATCCTCTGTCAAATAGACTCATCATTCCTTCACTGCACTTTGTATAGCCTGTTACTATTGGCAATTCAGTTTTAAGATCTATTTTTTTAAATGCTTTCTGGATTACTTTATTTATTGAAGTCGTGCTTGTCTCTTTCCAGCCGGTTAAGTCAACAAAACGTGCATTAACTCCCTTAGCCTGTAGAATCAGGGCTGAGTTAAAAGCACTGTGAGCCTCGCCGAGTGAACTAAGAAATTCACGACTGGCCGGCAGATAATTTTCAGATGAGAGGTGTCCGTATGAATGGATACGCAGTAGGTCCTGAAGACATGCTTTTATTCCATCAACTCGATCATTAAGAAAAGAATCCGCTTTCTTTACATCGAGCCCTATACTTTCAAAGGAATGGTTTATATTCAGCATTTTGTCTCTTACTTCTTCAAGCAGCTTTTTCCATTTACCGTCACATTTTGCAAAACTTGCATAAACTCCAGGGTCTCCGGTCTTCTTGTGTTCCAGCAGCATATTTGTCATTCCTGAATATGCAGAAACAACAAAAACCCTGTTATATATCTCATTTTCTTTTAGGTTTCCGAGAAGTATATTATCCATTAATTCTTTAAAACGGCTCATGGAAGTGCCGCCTATTTTTTCGACAGTATGTAATCCTGACATCTAAAAATCCTCTATTCTAATAATGTTCACTTTACCAATAATAACGTCCAGGGCTTCTATTCTTTTTACTGCCTTTGAAATGTTCTGTTCTCTGGTTTCATGTGTAATAATAACAATAGGCAGGCTTTCAGCAGAATGTTTTTCCTTTTGAAGCAGCGAAGAAATACTGATATCTTCTTCTCCAAGAATTGTTGATATTCGCGAAAAAACACTTAACTGGTCTTTGACCTGTACCCGAAGATAATAACGTGTTATAATATCTTCCATTTTAATTAAGTTTTTAAACTGTTTTCCTGTTCTGAATGCAGGTATTCTGCCATGTGAGTTGAATTTTAAATTCAGAGAAACATCAATAATATCAGCGATTACAGCACTTGAGGTAGCTTCCATGCCTGCACCGCGACCATAAAATAAAACATCTCCTACAGGAACACCTTTGACAAATACACCATTATTCACATCATTGATGTTAGCCATTAATCTCTGTGATGGAATAAGTGCAGGGTGTACTCTGATTTGAACGTCATCTTCATTCTTTTTTATAATGCCGAGAAGCTTAACTCTGTATCCAAGTTCTGCTGCGAATTTTATGTCAATCAGGGACATATTGCGGATTCCCTCTATATAGACTGAATCCATGCCGAACCATTCACCATATGCAAGTGATGCAAGAATTACGGCTTTATGAGCAGTATCATCGCCGTCAATGTCCAGGCTTGGGTCAGCTTCAGCATATCCAAGTTCCCCGGCCTTTTTTAATACGGCATTAAAATCAGTTTTATCCTGTTCCATTTTTGTGAGAATATAATTGCATGTACCATTGAGGATTCCACAAATTTTCTCAATACGGTTTCCGGCCAGGCCTTCCCTTAAGCTTTTAATTATAGGAATTCCGCCTGCAACAGATGCTTCATAGTAAATATTTGCTTTTGAAGTTTCCGCTGCGGCAAAAAGTTCTTTTCCATGTTCTGCAAGGAGTGCTTTGTTGGCTGTTACAACCGGCTTGCCCTGTTTTAGTGCCTTTAATATAAAATCTTTAGCAACATTAATTCCACCGACCAGTTCTACAATTAAATCTGCCTTTTCTATTAATTTTTCTGTATCAGTAGTTAATAATTCCCTGGGGACATTTACATTTCGATTAGTAATTATATCAATGTCTGAAATACCAATTAGTGTTAACTGCATACCGGTTCGTTTAGTTATTACAGTTTTATTTTCTAAAAGATATGCGGCTACGCCGGCACCGACGGTACCGAAGCCAATAATTCCGATTTTAACTTCTTTCACTTTGAGTTAATCCTTGAGCTTATGTTATAATAAGAGTTTGAAAATATGTTTTTAACCTGTTGATATACAGGAATGTCATATATATCATAAAAAGAAAATAATAAAACAAGTTCAATTTATAATATTATAATAAACTAGATAATATAAACAAAGCTTTTAAAATTTCGAGGCCGAAACAGTTAAAGTTTAAATAAGTTATGCATGTATGAATAGATTTCTTTACAAATAATGATGTAATTAATACTTATTAAGTGGAAATTTAGTATAAAAAGGACTAAATTCGTAAAACTCTGTATATGTAAGTCTATACAATGAGTTCTGCCTGTTCGGGCGGTAAATCAATTTTTTATTTCTTTCTGATTAAATATTAACGTATGATAAATTTTAGCAGGGTTTTATAAATGTTATATCAAAAATTGGCCAAAATATTTGCTACGGATATCGGTATTGACCTTGGAACCGCAAACTGTCTTGTCTTTGTAAGGGATCATGGCATTCTTCTGTCGGAACCTTCTGTAGTTGCTGTCGCTGAAGGAGAAAGAAGGGAAATTGTAGCTGTTGGAGAAGAAGCAAAAAGGATGCTTGGCAGAACTCCGGGGCACATTAGGGCAATACGGCCAATGAAAGACGGAGTCATTGCGGATTTTGATATTACAGAAGAGATGCTTCGTTATTTTATCCAAAAGGCTATGCGTAAAGTTCCTCAGCGCCGCAGATTGCTGCACCCGCGTGTTTTAGTTGCCGTGCCTTCAGGAATTACTGAAGTTGAAACCAGAGCGGTAAAAGACAGCGCACAGAGAGCTGGTGCCGGTGAAATATATCTTATAGAAGAACCCATGGCTGCAGCTATTGGTGTAGGTCTTCCTGTAATGGAACCTTCCGGAAGCATGATTGTTGATATCGGTGGCGGCACTACAGAGGTAGCTGTAGTCTCTCTCTCAGGTATTGTTGAATCCAGAAGTATCAGGGTAGCCGGGGATGAAATGGATGCCGGTATTGTTCAGTTTATGAAACGTGTTCACAATCTTCTGATTGGAGAGAGGACTGCTGAGCAGATTAAAATTAGAATTGGTTCGGCAAGCCCGCTTCATGATGATGAAACAATGGAGGTTAAGGGCCGCGATCTAATTTCAGGTCTTCCTAAAACTATTACTATTATGGGGGGAGAAATCCGTAATGCTCTCCAGGAACCAATTACCAGTATTGTTGAAGCTATCAGATCAACTCTTGAACAGTGCCCTCCGGAATTGGCTGCTGATTTAATTGACAGGGGTATAATGCTTGCCGGTGGCGGTGCATTATTAAGAGATCTGGATAAGCTTATTACTGAAGAAACCGGGCTGCCTGTTTTTGTAGCTGATGATCCGCTCAAGGCTGTAGCTGTAGGTACCGGTATTGTTCTGCAGGAAATGGATGCTATGTCCAGAGCTTTATCTTCTTCCTCAGTAAGATCCCGCAAACGTCGCCGCTAATATTTTCTTTACAAAAATACTGTTGCTTATTTCCAGATTTTGCCAATCTTAATAGTTTTGACTGTTTTTGGATTATCATGATAACCTTTTACGATTAAGATATCAATATAAGGAAATTTATTATGAATCATATCTGCAAACTTTACACCGTTAATAAAAACGGAGGTAGATAGCGCGTCACAGAAGAGAGCTGAATTAGAAACAATTGTTACCGCAGCCATGTCTTTTACAGGATAGCCGGTTTTGGGATTGATAATATGAGTAAAACGCTTACCTTTAAGAATAATAAATTTTTCATAGTCACCGCTTGTAGCCAGGCTTCTGTTTACTAATCTTAATGTGATATCCATTAATTTATCTTTTTGGAATGGACTCCTTATTCCTGCAGAATAATATTTTTTACCGGGAGGAGGAATGGGAAAAAACCTAATATTTCCTCCAAGGTTAATTACACCTGATTTAATTCCGCATGTTTTAATCGATTCATACGCATAATCAACAGCATATCCTTTAGCTATTCCACCAAGGTCAATTTGTATTCCGGTTGTTTTAAAAAAAACAGAATGGTCTATTGGATTAAAAATAACCTTGTCAAGCCCGACAAGTGTTAAAGCCTTTTGGATTTCCTGTTCACTAGGAATTTTATTCTGTTTCCTATAAAATCCCCATAATTTCATTAAGGGTGTTATAGTGATATCGAAAGATCCATCGGAAAGCTCATAATAATATTTGGACTTTATCAGGATATCCCAGAGCAACTCGCTGCATTTGAAAGGTTTTTCTGAAGCAGTAGCATTCAGCTTTGAAAGTTCACTTTTCGAATTAAAACGGCTGCAAACATTGTTTATTCTATTGATGGCATCTTGAATTTTATCCATAGCCAGATTAGCTGTCTTTTTATTTCCGTATAAAGAAATCTCAGCCCAGGTCCCCATAACTGGATAACTTCGATACAGAGGTGCAGAGGATTTATGAGAGGCATTGTCACTTTTTAAAATATCATTTTTTTTACTTCTGGAGAAAATGACTGTTAAGGCTATAAGAATAATTAACGCTGGAATTGTAAAAGCAATGGAGTTTCTAATTTTTTTTTTATTCATATTTTAACTAAATTAGAATTTCAAAATTTCTTCCCTTTTTTCCGCGTCTTTTTCTTTGACTTCAGTTCTTTCAGTTGTTTATGCTGCCTTGAAATAAGTTTTAGGTGAATGGGTAATCCATGTAGATTAAAAGACTTTCTCAAGTAATTCTTAAGGTAGGCCAGGTAATTTCTTGTACATAATTTTGGGTCATTAACAAAAATTGTAAATAATGGAGGCTTGTTAGATACCATTGTTGCATAGAAAATTTTAAAGAATTTGGATTTTACACAAGGGGGCGATGTAAAATGCATTGCATCTGAAAGAACACCGTTTATTGTCGAAGTAGGTATCTTAATTTTATATTGATCGTTTACTTCACCTATTTCAGTTAACAGGGTTTTAAAATTGTATCCACTTAATGCGCAGGTAAATACTATCGGCGCATAACTGAGAAATGGAAGAATACGTCTAATTTCAGCCTGTACATCTTTTTGCTTTATCCCACTACACATGTCCCATTTATTGGCAACAATAATGCATCCTTTCCCGGCATCAGCTATTATTTTTCCGATATGTGCGTCCTGAGCTGTTGGGCCGTCTTCCCCAGCCTCTATTACAAGAAGAACGATATCTGAACGTTTAATTGCTTCCTGTGCTCTCATCCCACTGAAAAATTCAATTGCAGTATTTGTTTTACCTCTTTTGCGCAAGCCGGCCGTATCAATAAGCGTAGCAGGAATTGTATCATTTTCCAACTCTATGTCAAAAGGCATATCAACTGCATCTCTTGTAGTTCCGGCTATATCACTGACTATAAGCCTATCTTTTCCGATGAGCTTGTTAATGATAGATGATTTTCCAACATTC
>CAZGAI010000003.1:0-9460 GCA_964523175.1 uncultured Victivallales bacterium
AATAATAAGAGTTTAACATGCCTTTTAGAAAATCAAGAGGTAAGGTGTTCTGAATATAGAAAAAAAATAGTGATATAACTTCAAAGAGAATTATATTTTTTATGATATGTTTTTTCTTCCAGTGCCCACTCTCATGTGCCACTACAGAAAGTATCTCGTCATTAGTCATTTTTTCAAGCATAGTATCAAAGAGTACAATTCTCTTTACATTACCTATACCGGAAAAATAAGCGTTAGAGTGTTTAGTTCTTTTTGAAGCATCCATTTTTAAGACTTTGCTTACTTTTATTCCTACTTTTTTCATAAGTTCTCCAAGTGAGAATGAAAGTTCCTCATTTTCTACAGGCACAAACTTATTAAAAAGAGGTTCCAGTACATAAGGAGAAATATACATTAAAAATATGGTAAAAATAAAAAATAGCACCCATACACATAACCACCAGAAATGCGGACTGAGTGAAACTAAATAAAGCGCCCCTGTGCACAATACCGAAAACAATATGGTAGAGATTAATAGCGATTTAAATAAATCAGAAACCCACAATTTTATAGTCATTGTATTAAAACCGTATTTTTTTTCAAGTTTAAATGTGCTGTATAGGTCAAATGGAATTTGAAGCAGTGTATGCGCATAGGAAATGAAAAGGAAAAAAAGTATTGCGGAGACTATAAACTGTAAATTAAGTCCAATCAGCCAGTTGCTATATAAATTAAACAGACCGGTAAATAGAAAAACCAGAAGAATTACAGCCTCATATAATGAAGTCAAAATACCAAAGCGTATCTTTTCTATAGTATAGTTCTTAATTTTATTCAATTTATCCTGATTTATAACCTTTTCGAAACCTTCGGGAATATCTGAACCATTTTTTTTTAAATATGAATAATTCAAATATTCGAGAAAATATCCAAAAAGTTTAACAAGGATATAAGCAATAAATATAGCAATAAATAAGTACTTCATAACTCAATACAATAAGTCTTCTTCGGTTTTAGCATCTATTATTCTAAACTCTTCTATATGAACATTTGCATCTCCTCTGAAGGAAAGACATCTACCATATTTATCTTCAAGCTCGTTGAGAAATATAGAGTCATCATTCTTCAGTCTAGCCAATACAGACGGATTCATAATAATACGAACTTCAAGTTCTTTATCCCACTGTTTACGCTTCAGAATTTCTTTAAGAAGCCTCTGAATTTCTACACTGGTTGTTAATGACGATTTGACCTTTCCTTTACCGTTGCAATATGGGCATGGGTCATAAACTTTATCCAACAAGCTTTTTTGATCTCTCTGCCGTGTCATCTGCATCAGTCCAAGTTGTGATATGGGCAGGAGCCTGGTTTTGGCTCTGTCGTTTTTTAATTGTTTGCGCATTCTCTTCAAGACTTTATCATTGTCTTTATAGTTAGACATATCAATAAAATCAATCACTAGAAGCCCACCAATATTTCTTAGTCTTAATTGACGTGCCAGTTCATCTGCCGCTTCAAGGTTTGTAGTAAGTATAACATCATTCATATTTCCATTGGATTTTGATGAGCCGGTATTTACATCAACAGCTATCAATGCCTCTGTTTCATCAATACAAATATAGCCTCCGCTCGGCAGAGAAACCTGCCGTTCAAAAATCCTGACAACTTTATCCTTAACATCATAATACTCAAAAATCGGAGACGCTTTCTGGTAAAGCTTTATTCTTTTAATCATCTGCCGTCCAACAAGGCGTGACATAAAATCTTTGATGTATTTAAAATCATCCTGATCATCAATAATTACTTCATCAATATCTTCAGTCAGAAAATCGCGCATACTTTTTTCTAAAAGCGACAGTTCTTTATAAACTAATCGTGGTTTCTTGCTAATTTTTTTAGCATTCACAACTTTATTCCAATATTCCATCAGCATATTGATATCACGCTTAAAGAAAATGCTTTTTCTCCCCTCCCCTACAGTTCTGCAGATACTTCCCATACCCTCAGGAACTTCCAGGCCGGACATTATTCCTCTTAAACGTTTTCTCTCTTTAGAGTCCTCTATCCGTTTGGATATCCCCAAATGGTCCGAATAAGGCAGCAGGACCAGGTATCTACCGGGAATTGAAATATTCGTCGTTGCCCGAGGACCTTTCGTACCGATAGGTCCTTTTGTAATTTGAACAAACAGAGTAGCCCCTACAGGAAAAAGTTTAGGTATTTCACTTAAATTTATTCGCTTTGAATTAGATTTACCATCCTTTGTTCTAATATTGGTTTCTTCATATGAGGCAGGAATCATATCAGTAAAATGCATAAAAGCATTTTTAGGTAGACCTATATCAACAAAAACTGCACGAAGAGAGTGTTGAATATTCACCACTTTTCCAAGGAAAACAGATCCTACGATATTATCAGATTTCTTTCGTTCAACCTGATACTCTTCCAGGCAGTTGTTATTTAAAAACGCTACCCTGACCTCCTGCTTTTCACTATTTATTATTATTACTCTTTTATTTTCCATCAAGGTAAACCTTGTTTTTCTTTTTTAACTTTATTACAAATCAAACTTCCCAGTTATTCGGCGGGACTTGTTTTTTATTATTTACTACTACATTTAAGGAATATGATATTATTGTCGATTAATATCAAACCCCTATACCTATTTAAACACAGTTTCCTTCTAATATTCTGCAACCCCTTATAAAATCTGGTCCTGTCATTTCCTTTTTACCTTCAGGAATCAGTTTCCTTATTTCCAGCGCCTCTGTACCACATGCAATAACCCAGCTCTTTTTATCTGCTTTAATTACCTGTCCCGGTTCATTATTATTTTCATTTCGACAGACAACAGCTTCGGTTATCTGTATTTTTTTCTTTCTGTTATTCACAAGATGCAAATAAAAATACGCTCCCGGCCATGGATAATACGCCCTTGTCATTCTCTCGATTTTTCCAGCAGTAAAATTCCAGTCAAACTCACCGTCCTTTTTTGTTATCTTTCCGACATACGTAGCTTTAGAATGATCCTGAGGTACAGATGCTATTTTTTTAGAATGCACGTCTATTAATACCTCTACAATATGTTTAGCTGTCAGGTTTCCCAATGTCAACTCAAGCTCTTCTGCATTTTCCATACCGCTAAGATTATGCTCAAAAACAGCAAAAACAGGCCCGGTATCAAGCCCTTTTTCCATTTCCATAACAGCCACACCGGCAGAACTATCTCCATTCAATATCGGGGCAACAATTGGAGATGCTCCTCTATACTTAGGAAGAAGAGAAGCATGAACATTTATGCAACCGTACTTTGGCAGCGATAAAATTCTTTTCTTTAATAACTGTCCAAAAGAAACTACTAGAATAAAATCACAGGATAAACTTTCGAGCTTACTTAAAAAAACCGATTTATTGACGGAATCCCGCTTGTCTACAGTAAAACCATTTTTATCACACCAAATACCTACAGGCGTAGATTGCAGCTTCTTTTTTCTTCCTGACGGCTGATCTTCCTGAGTTCCTACACCTACAAGTTCAATCAAATCAGCGTTTGCTACAGCTTCCAAAATAGGCACAGCTATTTTGCCTGAACCTAAAAAATATAAACGGATTTTATCATGACTGCTTTTCACCTTTAATATTTCATCAACAAACTTCAAGATAAATCTTCCTTATTGATTTCTTTAAACTATACTGTCAAAATAAAAAAAAATAACTTACATCTTTTTCCCTACTTATCCAGCTGTTGAACAAAAATAGGATAAATACTATTTAAAATAATGAAATAACCAGAGATTTAATTTTAAGTTCTGAAATATTTTATTTGAAAAAAAACAGGACATAACTATTTTAGGATTCAGGAATTAGGGTAAAACAAAAAAAATCCACCAAAATGCAGTACGATCCGCTAAAACATCACAGACAATCAATTCGATTAAAAGATTACAATTACGCACAGGCAGGATTTTATTTTATCACCTTCTGCACGCATAATCATGAAATGTTGTTTGGTGAAATTATAAATGATGGCGTAGGAAATATTGTTTTGGAACAGACATCACAATACGGAGATGAAAGATGTATAGTGTAAAATTCAAATCCAATTTTGAGAACATAGCTATAGCGCTTGGAGGAAACATCGGAGATGCACACACAGTCTTTCAACAGGCTGTTGCATTGCTCAAAGAAAATGGTGTTAAGGATGTTAAAGTCTCATCATTATACACAAATCCTGCTGTAGACTGTATTGCAGATACGCCTGACTTTACAAACGCAACATTAACAGGCCAATGGCAAAAAACGCCACATGAACTGCTTTTACTATGCCAAAAGGTTGAATTAACTCTTGGTAGACCTTTAAATCATTCTAGTTATACCTCAAGAGTTATCGACTTGGACATAATACTTTTCGGTAATCATATTATCTGTGAAAACGATCTACAGATCCCGCATACAAAAGCCCATAAGAGATTATTTGTACTGCTTCCCCTCGCGGAAATTGCTGAAAATTGGGTTTTTCCTAATAATAAATGCAGCGTAAATAATCTGCTGAATAATTTGAACAATAAAACAATTAACAAATAAAGCAAAAGAAGGAATATTAATGAGAAAATTAACACTCATAATCGGTATGACTCTGTGCGTTTCACTTTTTACACATGCAGCTCAACCAATCCCGGTAAATACCCAGATACTTAAAAAAATAGCACCATCAACTACTTTTTTTAATGGTAAAGTTTCTCCTGTAAAAACTGGAAAATTCGGCATACTAACCCCTGGTACACTTGCCTATACGGCTTCTCCCGGTGACATAGTGTACTCACAAATAAAAGATCAAGATGGCAAAATTGTAAGGCCCGGCACTCCAATTATCATACTAGATAAAACTCTTCCAAAGCTGACTGTTGAAACAGCCCGTATTAATTTACTGAAAGCTAAAAGAGCTCAATTAAATAAAGAAAATGAATATAAACGCTATTATAATCTGAATTTAAAACAAAAAAATATCATTTCTCAAAGAAAAATAGAAGAGGCAAAAGCAAGCTATGATACAAATCTTTTAAATGTAAAAAATAGTGAATTTGAACTTTCGAAAGCTGAAACAAATCTTAAGCGATGCACTATTTATCCTAAATTCACAGGACAGGTAGATGAAGTGTATTACGCCTCGGGTACTGCGCTGGACAAATTTAAAGATGTAGTAAAAATTACAATGATGAATCCAATGGCAATTGACCTTACACTTCCGCTTGCATTAGTTAACAACCTTGGAATAGAAAATGAAATACAGGTATTTGATGCTGGAAGCAAAAAACCCGTAAAAGCTTTATTATCAAAAAATCCTATTAATCCAACAGATCTGAATTTAATTGTCACAAATGAATTAATTTCATCAAAGGAACTTACTCCTGAACAAAAAAAACTCCCGGTAATACATAAGGCGTTATTTGTTGTTAATGCCTATATACCAAAAAAGTCATTCATTTCTGGTAAAAAAACGGTTATTCCTCCTTTGGCAGTGCCGGTTTCATCTATAAAACAAGATAAAAAAGGATTTTATGTCTGGAAAGCTGTCAATCAGAACCCATTGCTGAAAAACAAACCGCTTTGTACACAGTTTAAAATAGAAAAAGTATATATAAAACCAGGAAAAATTTTCCGCTATGTATCTTTTATTAAAGGTTACGGCAATCATTTTCATTCAATAGAAAAAACAGATAAAATTTCAAAGGGAGATATGCTGATTCTCGATGCAGAGGATGATTTAAAAGATGGAGCAGAAGTTGTTTACCAGCAGCTTCACTGGCGTTTTACGGTTAATGAAAAAGTCAAAATCACTATTTCAGGTCTAAATAAACCTGGATTCTATGTCCCTTTTACTGCTATATTTAATCAATATCTGGGAACACCGCAAATATGTATTGTCAGAAACGGCAAAGCTGTATTTGCAGATATTAAACAAAATGGTCTGCACGGTGAATATATACGAATAGAAAGCGATTCGATAAAAGAGGGAGATCAGGTAGTTCTCGACTCAAATAACGCACTGCAAAACGTATATGAAGGTGCAGAACTTAAAGTCCTAAAAGCTATGGAAGCCCCGATAAAGCTAAACCATAATGTAGCAAAAGCCTATAACCCGGTTACTGCACCAATTCAATCTGTTAAGGTTGTAGAATAATAAATATTCCTCGAAAAGCTCTGGAAAGACGTTTTGAATTAACTCTTTTCAGAGATGATTTATTTAGACATTCTCAGCCATGCATCTACAAACTGGTCTAAATCGCCATCTAAAACAGCGCTTGTGTTGCCTGTTTCGACGCTGGTTCGCAAATCTTTAACCATTTGATAAGGGTGGAGTACGTATGACCTTATCTGGTTACCCCACCCCATTTCAGTTTTTTCTCCGCCGATATTTGCAGCTTCTTTCCGGCGTTCTTCTTCTTGAATTGCATATAATTTTGCCTGAAGCATCTTCATTGCAGTAGCTTTATTTTTATGCTGGGATCTCCCTGCCTGACAGGCTACGACAGTGCCTGTTGGAATATGAGTTAGCCTGACAGCACTATCAGTTTTGTTAACATGCTGTCCACCTGCACCGCTGCTCCTGTATGTATCCACTCTGAGATCTTTGTCATCTATTTCACATTCTTCTCCGTCACCTAGTTCAGGTATAATTTCAACAGAAGCAAATGATGTGTGACGTCTGGAATTGCTGTCAAAAGGTGAAATCCTGACCAACCTGTGCACACCACGCTCTGCTTTAGAATAACCATAGGCAAATTCACCTTTAAGGAGTAGAGTTACGCTTTTAACACCGGCTTCATCTCCTGCCTGAAAGTCAATAATTTCCTCTTTCCAGTTTCTTCTTTCAATCCAGCGTCTGTACATTCTTAAAAGCATTGAAGCCCAGTCGCATGATTCAGTGCCCCCTGCTCCCGCATGAATAGACAGGTATGCATCATTTTTATCATATTTTTCTGAAAGAAAACTTAACAGTTCAGTTTTGTCGAGGTTTTCTGAAAGGCTCTTCCATATCGGTTCTATTTCCGTCAGTGTTGCATCATCTTCTTCTTCGACAGCCAGTTCAACATAAGCCGCAAAATCTTCTGCATCGCCAACCAGAGATTCGTAACTGTCAATGATGCTTTTAGCAGAACTTAATTCTGCCATTGTTTCCTGGGCTCTTTCCCTGCTATCCCAAAAATCAGTGGCCATCATTTTCTGTTCAATACTTTTTCTTATATCATATTGCAAATCTATTTTTAGATATTCTTTTAAATGCGCCAAACGTTTTTCCACTTCTTCCGCACATTTTTTTATTTCGTCAAGCGTCATTGTTTTTCTCCATTACTCTGTAATCAGTGTTAAGTGAACAGTCATCAGTAATCAGTTTAGCCCCACGAAGTCATTCCGTGCAAACTCAATTAACTGATTAAAATATAGATAATATTTTTAAATACAAGCTCCTTCATTACAAATCAGGGTATGACTTATTGTAAGCCTTCGTTTTTGATTTGTTAAAATGAATTTTGATTATCACATTCCTACGAGGGTTTTATTTGGAGCGGGAAAATTAAACGAATTATCAACATTGAAATTATTCGGTAAAAGAGCAATGATTGTAATCAGCAATGGTACCTCCATCAGAAAAAATGGATATTTTGAAAGAGTTCGATGCTTTTTTTCACGCTGTAGAAGGTTATATCGCTAATATAGCCACACCATTTAGTTATATTTATGCACTCAAAAGTGTTGCATTAGTTACTAAAAGTTTACCTATTGCAGTTATGGATGGTTCAAATATTGATGCGAGGACAGATATTGCACTGGCAAATACATTATCAGGTTTTGTTGAATCAACTTCCAGCTGTACTTCTGAACATTCAATAGAACATGCTCTTTCAGCTTTTCATTCAAATTTCCAACATCCGCTGGGGTTGGCCTAAAGGCGGAACTACAACGACTTAATTATTGTAAAGTTGTTAGTCTAACTTACAATACCTTTAGTTTTCCATCTCCCGGTTTTATAGTACCCATATGATAATATACCTGATAAAACATAGCTTAACCCCAGACCAATCCAGAGCCCGTTTACACCATATACCCCGCTTGTGTAGGCAATTAATGGAATTCTAATTCCCCAAATTGATATAATAGTTATAATCATTGCAGTAAAGTTATCGCCTACTCCATTATAAAGACTGTCAAATATCAGCAGCAGAATCATAAAAAGATACGGTATAGCTAGAATTTTTGAGCCTGTAATTCCAATATTAATAGCCTCAACCGCCTCCTTCTGCAGGAATATCAATAAATAAAGTTTCGGTATAAAAAAAGATATTAATGAAATTATCAGAGTAAAAATAAGACTGATTATTAATCCTTCCTTGAGAGTTTCTTTCACTCTATCGAGATTCTTAGCCCCCATATTCTGTCCGGCGATTATAGAAACCCCTGCAGAAATTGACCATGATACATATAAAATAGTGTTTATCATAACTGATATTGCAGCGAAAGAAGCTATTGCAAATGTTCCAAATTTATCTATAAAGACCTGGGTAATTCCAATACCGGTGCTGATTACCAGATTTTGTATTCCTGACGGAATACCAAGTTTAAGAAGATTTTTTATAATTTCTCTATCATATTTAAAATTTTTCCACCTTAAAGATACAATTTTACCCTTTTTCTGCAAATAGTATAGTGCAAAAATAAATGCTACAAACTGTGAAATAACAAGAGCTATAGCGGCGCCTTTAACTTCAAGCCTTGGAAAAGGATAAATGCCAAGCATTAAAAATGGATCAAGGGCTACATTTACAACAACACTGATCCCTGAAAAAACAAGTGGTGTTATAGAGTCACCGATAGCCCTGAAAATGAAACCTATTAAAACCTGTTCAAATAAAAACACCAACCCTACAGCAGTTATAATAAGATAGTTTGTTGCTTCTTCCAATATTGCAGGCGGTGTATTCATCAATGTTAGAATTGATGACGAAAACAGCATAGTAATAAATGACATTATAATTGCAATAATAAATATAAGAAGAAATGCGAGTGCCACTGTTTTGCCAACTTTATACTCCTGCTTTGCACCAAAGTACTGAGATATAACTGTGCTGGTTCCGATAGTAAGTCCAATCGCAAGTGAAAACATCATATAAAGTACAATCATACTGATGGAAATTGCACTTATGGCATCTGCTCCTAGAAATTTCCCTGCCCATATTCGGTTGACAAATAGATTTACAAGTTGAAGAATATTTGCGATCAGCAAAGGAAAGGAGAAAACAATAATATGTTTTCTAATACTTCCAACAGTCATATCTTCCATAAATTACACCTTAATTAGAACCTGCACACAAAGTATTTCATACTCGGTTCTGGTTTTAAGTTTTAGGTGTTAAGTAATAAAAAATTTCCGGGGAAACATAGAAATTCAGGAAGGATTTCCGTTCTACTTAAAACTTAATAC
>CAZGAI010000003.1:9470-24973 GCA_964523175.1 uncultured Victivallales bacterium
AATCTTGAATTAGATGAAACATCTAATTCTTTAATTGAAAATAATACAATTTTTTATGATTTATAACTACTTAATACCTAAAACCTAAAACGATGTTCCAAAGAAAACCCTCTCGTGGAATATCTAATTATATCTTTAAATTTAAAGAATTAATATATAAGATTAATTAGGAATTTACAACATTAAAGCTAAGGTCAAATATTTTTAGTAAAGCTTTGATATAGCAAAGTCAAGCACTAATTAAGGTTCATGAAAGACTTATGTTATATATAAATTAATTAAATATAATTAATTACTTTTTTTTTTAGCAATGCAAAGTACTATTTATAGCAAAGATAGATAGAATGTCATAAATTAAAAATGCTAATTTTAAAACTTTAACCATTTAAGACACTGATAGCACAGAATTAGTATAACCATAAAAAACACACAGAATTCCACTTAATGTTGGCTAGGTATATTATATGGATAATTTGGTTCTTATAACAGGGAATGATACATTGGCAATAAAAAGCAAAGCCGATTCAATCATTGATGAGCTTAAAAAAAAGATAGCAGACGAATATTCATTTGAAACAATCGCGGGTGATTTGGAAAACAGCAAACCGATGAAAGTACTTGAAGAGTTATCGATAGCAATTAATACCCCTTCTTTTTTCGGAAGCACTAAAACTATTTGGGTTAAACATTTTTCGCATTTTGAGCTGGCAACTGGAAAAGAAAAGAAAAATAAACTATTTCAGGAAGCATTTAAAGAAATAATTGAAACGCTGCAGAAAGAATTTCTTAGTAATAATAATTTATCTTTAATTATTGATGGACCGTCACTTGACCGTAGAACATTCCTCTATAAATTCTTTGCAAAGAATGGTAAAGTACACCATCTTACTAAAATAGATACAAATGATAGAAACTATCAGACTGACCTTAGAAATAAAATCCGGGACTTATGTGCACTGGAAAAAGTAAAGATTAGTTATGATGCTATAGAGTTTTTAGCTGATACGGTCGGAGGTGATACAGGGAGACTGACAGGTGAAATTGCAAAGCTAATCTCTTATGTCGGCAATAAAAAAAATATCAGCCTGGATGACTGCCAGTCTATCTGTTCTAAATCGTTTGAAATGGCCAACTGGGTTTTTGCAGATGCTTTAGCAAATAAAAAAATTAAAAACTCTTTTAATGCATTGAACATAATAATTGATAAAATAATTTCAGAACGTACTGCAAGTTCAAATCCTGAACTCTCAATGCTGTTCGGTGCAATAAGAAAGTTTCAGGATCTGATCAAAATAAAATCCGGAGCAGAGCTTTTATCCATTCCGCCTCAATGTCAATACCCCTTTTTTAAGTCGCAGATGGATAATGCTAAATTGAACAGTAATAATGTCAAAAATAGTAATATACTGCTTTCATACCATCCATACAGAGCATACAAACTGTACGAACAGGCTCAAAAATTCAGTGACAATGAAATTGCAAATGTTTTTTCAGTTTTGCTGGAAGCAAACAAAGAACTTGTATCAGGAAACAATGTTCCAAGAGTTATTTTGGAAAACCTGATATTGAGAGTATGTTCATAACATATAATAGCTTATTTTTATAAAAAATTATAGATTTATCATGAATTTTAAGTTATATTTCTACATGATAAACTTTGGAATTTGTCCTTAATTTCGTTAATTAATATTTATTTTTTAGATAAGATGCGGAGGAAGATTTATGGGAGAAAATAAACGTTTATTTTTTGATCATCTTGTTATCGGAAGTGGCGCAGCCGGCCTGTCTACCGCACTGCGCCTGGCCGAACTAGGTAGCGTAGCAGTTATAACTAATCTCAATATCGACGACACAAATACTGTTCGCGCCCAAGGAGGTGTAGCATGTGTTGTTGATGATAAAGACTCATACAAAGAACACTTAAAAGATACACTTGACGCTGGCGGTCACATGTGTAATGAAGAAATTGCAAAAAAAATCATCAAATATGGTCCGGATTGCATTAAAAAACTTATTTCTTATGGAGCACACTTTACCACTCGCGGTGAAATGGGTGAAACTGAACATTCTAATGACTTCGATTTAGGTAAGGAAGGTGGTCATCACAAAAGACGAGTACTGCACGCAGGTGATATAACTGGAAAAGAATTGCAAAGAGCGCTTATTGAAGAGTGTAAAAAACACAAAAACATCAATATTTTTGAGAATCATGTTGCACATGACCTAATAACCTCATGGCGTCTTGGATGGATTGGCGAAAACCATTGCATGGGTGCATATGTTCTAAATAATAATAGTTCAGAAATTGTAACTTTTACATCATACACTACAACATTGGCAACCGGTGGTGCTGGAAAAGCCTACCTGTATACTAGCAATCCGGATGTTGCCTGTGGCGCTGGTGTCGCTATGGCTTTCCGCGCAAATGTTAAAATTCGTAATATGGAATTTTTTCAGTTTCATCCTACAATCCTTCATCACCCTTCAATCAACTCATTTCTTATAAGTGAAGCAGTAAGAGGAGAAGGCGCTGTACTTAAGATAAAAGATAAAAATGGTGAACTGGTTGAGTTCATGGACAAATATCATGAGATGAAAAGCCTTGCCCCACGTGACGTAGTTGCACGAGCAATTGATAATGAATTAAAAAGAAGCGGCCAGGAATGTGTCTACCTGGATATCAGACATAAAAGCGAAGAATTCCTCAAATTACGTTTTCCTTGTATATTTGCTGAGTGCGAAAAAGGTGGAATCAATATGGCAAAAGACCCTATCCCTGTCGTTCCAGCAGCACATTACTGTTGTGGAGGGGTTGCTATCGACCAAAATGGTTCCACCGGAACCAAAGGTCTTTATGCAGCAGGAGAAACAGCATGCAATGGTTTTCATGGAGCAAATCGTCTGGCAAGTAACAGTCTACTTGAAGCATTGGTTGTACCAATGTTTATCTATGAAGATATTTCATCTAATTATGAAGATTTAAAGAAATCATATCCTACAGGCAATATACCTGACTGGTCTACAAGAGGTGCAACCAATTCAGATGAACTGGTAGTAATATCTCATAACTGGGATGAAATCCGTAGGTTCATGTGGGACTATGTAGGAATTGTCAGAACAAATAAAAGACTTGAAAGAGCCAAAACCAGAATAAGGAATATCAGAAGAGAAATTGAAAAATATTATTGGGATTTTAATATAACTAAAGATCTTATTGAGCTTAGAAATATATCAACAGTTGCAGAAATAATTATTGATTCAGCATTAAAAAGAAAAGAAAGTAGGGGACTTCATTATAACGCGGATTATCCAAAAAGAGATAAAAGTCGAGACTGTGTAAACACTGAAATCAGCAACCCGCATGTGGCTTCTCATTAGATTTCTTTGGAGGAGCTCCTTCAGCACAAATAAACCATAAATCTGAAATTTTTATAAATGTCAATCAGCAGCAAAATAGCACCTTATATATGTCAAATTGTATCACAACTGCAAAATGCGGGATATGAAACCTATCTTGTAGGCGGAGCAGTACGGGATATCTTAATAAAACGAGAACCAAAAGATTATGATATTTCCACTTCAGCAACACCTGAGCAGATAAGATCAGTTTTCGGTAAACGAAGAGCTATAATAATTGGTCGTCGTTTTAAGATAGTCCACCTTTACCATGGCCGTGAAATTATAGAAATAAGTACCTTTCGTGCAGCCCCGGAACAGCAAAACCCCAGCAATGCCCCAAAACCAGACAGCTCCCTGCTTGTTATGCGTGATAATGAATACGGGACATCATATAATGATGCCTGTCGCAGAGACTTTACTGTTAATGCTATTTTCTATGACCCAACAATAAAGAGCATAACAGATTATACAAAAAGTGGACTAAAAGACCTTAGTGCAGGATTGGTCAGGGTTATAGGCGATCCCTACATAAGATTTTCTGAAGATCCGGTAAGAATGCTGCGAGCATTTAAACTTGTTGCACAGTACAATTTTACATTAACTGAAGAAACAGAAAAAGCATTATTTGCATTACTGCCTCAGATTACACTTTGTTCTAAATCAAGGTTATGCCTTGAACTCGAAAAAATACTCAGAAAATCATATTCAGATAAGATATTACAGGCTTTTCAGGAACATGGTTTTCTTCAACACTTTCTCCCCAACCTGTCAAAAGACTGGAATTCGGAGCCTGCACAAACAGCTGTTCAGCTTTTGTCATATCACTGTAAACGGCTCGAGGAAGAACAGTGTCCAGACTACCTGTCTACAGTTTTAGCTTTAATTGCACTACCATTTGTAAATAAACAGATGACAGATGACGCTACTAACTGTGTCTGGAGATACTATCCGGGTATTGATAAAGATATAAGAAATATTATTTTCTATATCTTTTCCCCATATACTTTTCCAAAATTCATCATATCAGCAGTTACCGATGCTATTATTCTTCAGCAGAGATTTTACAAGAAAGACAGACCTGCTAAAACTAGAAAACATCCCCATTTTCAAATTGCCCGCGAGATAGCAATTGATTTAAATAACCATTCTTGGGGAATAAAAGATTTAATGAATTACTGGAAGCCTATTAAACAAAAAAAATCGACATCATGATCAGTAATCAGTAAATCATAAAAATGAAATTTTTTACTCATGAACATAGCTTTATGTCATTTTCGCGCTGGAGAGCCTGATGGTGTTTCACTTGAAATGGAGAAGTGGAAACTAGCACTGGAAAAACAGGAACATCATGTTCACATTCTTGCCGGAAGTCTTGGTGTACTTTCTGAAGGATATATTATTCCGGAACTGCAGTATATACACCCAATAAACCTCAAGATAGCTAAAAATGCCTATGCCCCTTTATGTGACTTTAACAACGAAACTACTTTTAGAGAAACTATTTTTGAACTTGCTGAGATAATAAAATTAAAGCTTGTAAAATTCATCACAAAAAATAAAATAGATGTTTTAGCTCCAAACAATTTCTGGTCAATAGGTGGTGGTTTTCCTGCTGCGATAGCTATCCATGATGCAGTTAAAGAAACAGGAATTAAATGTATACCACACCATCACGATTTTTATTGGGAAAGCTGCAGGAGCACTTTCAGATCCTGTGACACCATAATTGAACTGCTTGACAAATACTTTCCTCCAACAGATATTCCACAAAACCAAATAAAACACGTTGTTATAAATAAAATTTCTCACCGGGAATTAAAGCAATATAAGAATTTAGACTCTACAGTAGTTCCCAATGTTTTTGATTTTGAAGCTCCATTGTGGAAAATAGATGACTATAACTCAGATTTTAGAGCAGCTATCGGCCTTAAAAAAAATGATATATTAGTACTGCAGGCGACAAGAATTGTTACTCGAAAAGCAATTGAAATGGCTATAGAATTCGTAGGTGAACTATGCACTGAACCTAATCTTAAGACCCTTTATAAGCACAAGCTGTATAACGGACAAACATTTGACAAAAATAGTAGAATAGTTTACGTTCTTGCAGGAAAACAGGAGGCTGATGAAAAATATCTGAATTTGCTTAAACAAAAAGCAAAAAGTTGTAATGTCGAAATAAGCTTTATCGGAGATATTGTAGAACATTCGAGAATAGTTAAAAACGGGAAAAAATGCTATTCGTTATGGGATACATATGTTCACGCGGACATTGTGACATATACAAGTATCCAGGAAGGTTGGGGTAACCAGTTCCTAGAAACAATGTTCGCTAAACTGCCAATTCTTATATATGAATACCCCGTCTTTGAAACAGATATTAAACCCAGAGGGTTTGATATAATTTCACTGGGAAATTCTCATAAGACAGATAAGGATAACCTGGTATATGTCCAAACTGAAAAGACTAAGAAAGCAGCTCAACATGCTGTTGAAATGTTAATCGATAGCAATAAAAGAAAAAAAACTGTAGAATATAATTTTAATACCTGCAAAAAACATTTTTCATATAACACCTTAAATAAAATATTGAAGGAATTATTCAGGTTTGAATAGAAAATTGAGCCTTGGAATTTATTTGTTTTTTATTTAGTTTTTTGACATTTATTCTCTAATGTCAGAGGAGCGCTGGTCTTCTATTTATCGAAGTTTTATCAGTAGAGAAACAGTTAAAATTTAAGACAAAAAGTAGGTTTACCCACCCCTTAATCCCCTCCCGGGAGGGGAATAAAAGGGGTGGGTAAACGAGCACAGAACATATAGTTTCAGGAGAGTTTATTATGTATAGCAGAAAAGTAAGATTAGCAACTGTTGCAGGAAAGTTTTATGACAAAATACCCGGACAGTTAAAAAAGAACATAAGCAGCTATCTAGCAGAGATACCAAAAAAAGACCTTTTACCTGAAGACGCAAACGCACAGGCCGTAATTGTACCCCATGCAGGTTATTCTTTTTCCGGTAAAACAGCTGCTAAAACCTTTTCTATTGCGGCAAAAAATTCAAATTTTAAGAGAATTATTCTTATTGCCCCATCTCATTATGTCGGTTTTACCGGACTTGCCCTTCCCTCTTATGAAGCATGTTCTACTCCCCTTGGCGATATAGCCGTCGATACAAAGTCAATAGATAAACTTTCAAATAAGAATTTGATAAGAAACGATAATGCGCATGCACATGAACACTCTCTGGAAGTAGAACTGCCTTTCATACAGACATTGTTTCCCAAAATTCCTATTATGCCGTTTGTCTGTGGTCACATTGACACTAATATGGCGAAAGATATAGCAAAAACACTTCTCCCATTCTGGAATTCTGAAACTCTTTGGGTAATCAGTTCTGATTTTACACATTACGGACATCAGTTCAGCTATGTCCCATTTACAGAGGATGTCCCTAAAAACTTAAAAAAACTTGATTTCGGCGCTATTGATAGAATATTAGATTTTGACCTGCCCGGATTTGATGGATATATTAGTAAAACCGGCGCTACAATTTGCGGACGTAACCCTATAATGATAATGCTCGCTGCTGCAGACCTGGCAGAAAATAAGGGACTACTCAAAACAAAACTGATAGACTATACCACATCAGGAGAATTGACAGGAGACTACAAGCACACAGTAAGCTATGCGGGTATTGCTGTCTACATTTAGTGATTTAGTGATTTTAAAATCAGTTAATCCTCGATTCTGCCCGGCGGCTGACACAACCGCCCTCCAAATCAATATCAAATCTTAACCATAGTTATAAAAAAGTAAGGAATAAATAAATGAAAGACAACAATACCCAAGGTAAAGAAGGTTATACTGAAAAGCAGAAAAACTACATACTTTCTTTTGTCAGAAACACAGTCAGAAATAAACTTGAAAGAAATAAGAATATTACAATAACACCAACACCTGAATACCTTAAAGAAGAACGTTCATGCTTTGTAACACTTCATTCTAAAAACGGGACATTGAGAGGTTGTATAGGACATATAATGGCATTCGAGCCTCTCTATGATAATTTGAAACGCAACGCACTGAACGCTGCATTTCAAGACTCGCGTTTTACACCTGTAAAATCTGCTGATGAATTTTTCACCCTGAGCATTGAGGTATCTATTCTTACCCCTGCAGAAAAAGTTGACTCATATAATGATATTGTTATCGGTGAGCACGGAGTCATTTTGAAAAATGGTGGAAGAAACTCAGTTTTTCTCCCTCAGGTCGCTCCGGAACAAGGCTGGGATATCCCGACAACTCTAATGCACCTTTCCATGAAAGCCGGACTCCCGCCAAACGCTTGGGAATCCCCGAATACACAATTTAAAGTATTTAAAGCTATAGTATTCGGTGAATCAACATAAATTTATTACGGCACCTATTTGCCATAATGAGTCTTAGCTCTTAATATGAAAACTATAATTTTTTCATCACATACTGAATAGACTATTCGATCTTTATATGTTAAACGTACAGAGTAGTACCCTTTCATACTTCCAACAAGAACTTTGCCCTCGTAAGGATTGACTGCGATTTGATTTCGTATGATTTTTTTTGCTTTTTCCCGCAACTTTGGAGTAAGCTGGCAAATATCTTTCTGTGCTTGCTTTGAAAACCTTACATCATAAGTCATAATGACTCACCAAAAACTTCATCAAAAGCTACAGTTTCACCGGATTTAATTTCTTCCTGTGCAGTTTTAAATTTTTCTTTAAAGCCGGGAGTTGAAAGTAATTCTAAAGTTTCAATAAGACCGTCATATTCATCTTCCGACATCAGTACTACATCACCTTTACGATGATGTATATGATAGATTTCATGTTTTTCTGTTGCTCCTTTGACTATTTCAAAAAAATCTTTCCGTGCGTTTGTAGCTGTAATTGTTGCCATAATACATCATCCTTTATGTACGTGTTTATGTACATAATATATATTGTAAAATATAAAATATCAAGTACTAGAACCTGAAAAATATTATCAGGTAATGATATTGAAAACAAACTTCTTCAGAAAAGATGAAGTAGGTTCATGGAGAGAGTTTTTAGACAAATAACATATTGAAAAACTTATTAAGAGCCATTATGATATGAAGAAAAATTAGGATATTTGGACAAAAATAATAAATTAGCATTTTAAACAAGACATATAACTTTATTGTATACCAACAAGTTAAAAAACAAATTCCTGTACATTTAAAAATTTACTTTCAATACCTATAGGTTATGACAACTAGACTTCATAAATGCAGAAAAATTATACATGTAGACATGGATGCATTCTTTGCATCTGTGGAACAGCGGAATAGACCTGAGTTAAGAGGTAAAGCTATTATTGTAGGCGGAGAACCTGATAGCAGAGGAGTTGTATCTACCTGTTCCTATGAGGCAAGGAAATTCGGGATACATTCTGCCATGTCCTCTGCTAAAGCCTTCAAACTATGTCCCACTGCTATATTTATTAGACCCGATTTTGCCAAATACAAACAGGCATCCCAACATATCAGAAGAATTTTTAAAACTTATACGGATTTAATTGAACCATTATCACTTGATGAAGCTTTTTTAGATGTTACAGCAAATAAAATTAATCATCCTTCAGCGACTATAATCGCAAGAAAAGTCCTAGCTCAGATATTTACCGAAACCGGCCTCACAGCTTCTGCCGGTGTTTCCTACAACAAGTTTTTAGCTAAGGTCGCGTCTGACATCAACAAACCTCATGGTTTATTCGTGATTCCCCCAGAAAGAGCAATACCGTTCATTGAAAAACTGCCTATCAGAAAGTTTTTTGGAATAGGCAAAGTAACAGAAGCAAAAATGTTTAAGCTGGGAATTAAAAACGGTGCGGGACTAAAAAAATTCAGCAAAATTGAACTTATTAAACAGTTCGGTAAATTTGGTGTATACTATTACGATATTGTAAGAGGAATTGATAACCGCCCGGTAGACCCTATAAGAATCAGGAAATCAATGGGTAAAGAAATAACACTATCATATGACACAGACAACATACAGCATATACTAACACTTCTGGAAGAGCTTGCATCAAAAGTAAATGACATCTTAGTTAGACATAAAATTTCAGGTAAAACAATAACTTTGAAGGTTAAATATCATGATTTTAGTGTTATTACCAGGTCGCGTACTCTTCCCCTTTATATTCAACAATCTCCCGATATAATCATGCGGCACATAATCGCCCTATTAAAAAAAACTGATGCGGGTAAAAAGAAAATCCGCCTGCTTGGCATTACCGTCTCTAATCTGGATAATAATATCCCGGAATATATTCAAACAGTTTTTCCGTTTTATAAGACAATGCAATAGACATATAGTTTTATTAAAGTTATAATTATAATAAATTCTTAAAATATAAAAACTCCAAAATCAAAGGTGAGGACATGAAAAAAACTTTTTATATTGTATTTACTCTTTTTTTATTTGTATTTCAAACATGTGCTAAAACCCCTTCTAAAATCCAAAAAGAAAAACCTATTATCATTGCACATAGAGGCGCTAGTGGTTACTTACCGGAACACACACTTGTCGCAAAAGCCATGGCATATGCTTTGGGCGCTGATTATATTGAACAGGATGTAAATTTAACAAAAGACAACCAAATAGTAGTTACACATGATCCATTCCTTGACACAATAACAAATGTAAAAGAATTATTTCCCAAAAAAATTAGTAAAGACGGGAAGTATCATATCAGAAATTTTACTCTGAAACAGATTAAAAAGCTTAGTGTTCACGAAAGAACCGACCTAAAAACAGGAAAACCTGTTTTCAAAGGCAGGTTTCCAGAAACCGATAAATTGCACCTTCGAGTACCGACTCTGCAGGAAGAGCTGATATTAATTCAAGGATTAAATAAAAGCACCGGCAAAGATGTTGGAGTATATGTGGAATTGAAAAACCCTTCTATATACAAAGATCATGGGAAAAAATTTGCAAAACTAACATTAAAACTCCTTGCTGAATATGGATATAATGATGCTGATTCAAAGTGTTTTATTCAATGTTTTGATCCATTCCTTTTGAAGTATATCAAAAATGAACTTCATTCAAAACTAAGACTTATTCAACTGATTGGAGAAAACGAATGGAAAGAAGTACCCGGGCTAAACTTCAACAAAATGCTGACAAAAGAAGGACTAAAAATAGTTGCAGAATATGCATACGGAATCGGGCCTGATATCAGCCAGCTTTTTGTTAACTACCAGTCAGGTAGTTTAAAGCTTAATAATGTCGCAAAATGGGCTCATGAAGCAGGCCTAAAAATACACCCGTATACACTAAGGGCAGACTCCCTGCCTAAGGGATTAACATACAAAAAGGTAATTAAAGCATTGTTATTAAAAGCAAAAGTAGATGGACTATTTACTGATTTCACAGATAAAGGTGTTAAATACAGAAATGAATTCTGTACTTCTGCACAAAAATAAAGTTTTTACCACGAAGACCATGCCTTTGGCAAGGGAGAAGCTTGCCACGCTTGAAGCGTGGAGCACGAAGTTTTATCATAGAAAAACTGTTGAGTTTCAAGAGAGAACATTATCAAAATATTTTTATTTTGCTTTTTAAAATAATGCCGGCATCAGTATGTTCTGCTCCTACAATAGATATAAAGTGTAACATTGATTTTGACCCTAAAACAGGCTTTCTCAGGCGGCGTATAGCCGGCACTCTGCTTAAATTCAATATAGCAAAATTATGCTTTTTGTTATAGTGTATTGGTATGTCTATTGAAAAAACAGCTTTTTTAACTACCTCAGAAATGATTGTTCCGACTAAAACAGACACTAAGTTTCCCAACAGGTTGTTACCTATTACCTTTTCATTATGGATCTTAACCACAATCCGCTGCTCGGAAAAAGTTATCATTGCTTTTTGAATAAACATTTCGATTTCAGCTGTTACACTGGTGTTAAATTTCTGGATCAACAGTCCGATTTTTATTCCTGTCTCCGTACATGCAATATGATCTAAACCTACCAACGGTTCCTTTGACAGGGCTTCAATTAGATGATAACGAAGCATCTCCCTGGATATTACTATTTGCCCTCTTCTAAGCCTGGCAAATATGTTAGCGTTAACATTGTCTTTGAAGGCAATTGACAAAGGTTCTCGATGTTTTTTAATAGCTTTCGAAGTGCTTTTATGTAAATATTTAACTTTTCTAATAAATTTCATTTCAAGCTAGACCAGTTTTAGTATTTGTCAGGTAATCAGATTCTAGTAAAGAGAAAATTATACTGTCTATAAATTTTCCATTAAAATGATAATTTTCTCTAAAATATGCTTCCTGTTTAAAACCAAGCCTTTTGAGCAGCCTTATAGACTTTGTGTTATCAGGATTTACATTTGCTTCAAGACTATGTAAATTCATCTGTTCAAATCCACATTTAATTATTCCATTTAATGCTTCTGACATTATCCCTTTATTCCAATGCTCAACATTCAGCGCATATCCAACTTCCGCTCTAAAATGCTCTTTAACAAGTCGCCAAAATCCAACATACCCAATAAGGCCGTCACTATTCTTTAAAGTAATACCCCAGTTTATTCCGGTTTGGGCTGCATATGATACTCTGTCTATTTCAAGCAACGCTTCTGAATCTTTAATAGATTCATGTTTATCTCTATCTATATATCTCATAATTTCAATATTTGAACGAATTTGAAATATTTCTACTGCATCTTCCGGTTTGAGTTTTCTTAATGTAAGTCTCCCTGTATTTATAATTGGAAAATTTTTAAAAATAGAATTATTCATAACTACGCTTCTTTCTTTTTATAAAATACTACTATTGTATAATGTATTATATTATAGTTATATATGCAACATTAATTGAATAAGGAAATATAAAATGCCAGTTCCATTAAAAATTCTATTGGATATATACTTCAACATCACTCTTCATGGTTAAGGTTTCTGGAAATAACTGAAACCCTCGGAAAACCTCTGGTTATAAGAATGAATCTAAACCAACAGTCAAGCGGTACTTTATGAAAAAAACACCAGGCGCTGTTAAGCTCTGTTTCACCTATCGTTGACTGTGGAGTCCACTACATAGACCTGATGTGCAGGATGACAAAAGCAAAGCCGGTAAGCATATCCGCTATTGCGGCAAAGCTGACAGAAAGCATACCCAACGACATGTACAATTATGGGAACCTTCAGATTAGATTTGAAGACGGTTCTGTAGGCTGGCTTGAATCAGGCTGGGGCCCAATGATAAGTAAAACGGCCTTTTTTATTAAAGATGCTATTGGGCCTAAAGGGTCAGTTAGTTTACTGGCAGACAATTTTTATAAAAGATCTAACAATGAGATAGACAAAAATATATTGATACATCATCACTCTAAACTGGATGATGAGAACATACAGCTTCCGGAAAATCCAACACATGAGGAATTATGCAGAAAAGAACAGATTTTCCTATTAAATGCAATTCTAAATGATATTGATCTGACCGAACACATGAATCACGCCCTAAACAGTCTGAAAATAGTTTTAGCAGCAGATAAAGCCATCAAGACAGGAAAAACTATCGAATTATAAACACTTCAAACAAATTGCAGCCCACTACCCATTAAATCTTCTCATATAAAAGCCAAATGGACAGAGAGCTTCATCTGAGTCCCTTATATCTTCTATGCTTAGACTGTATTGTTTTCCCTCTTTGAGTAAAATTTATTTCTTATCCAGAATGAGACACTGACAAGACTTATCAATACAGGAACCTCTACCAAGGGGCCAATTACTGCTGCCAGCGCTGCTGGTGAATTAATTCCAAATACAGCAACAGTAACAGCAATTGCAAGTTCAAAGTTATTTGAAGCCGCCGTGAAGCTCAGGCTTACTGATTCTTTATAGTTTGCCTTAAATTTATAAGACATATAGAAAGAGATTGAAAACATTAATAAAAAGTAAATCAGAAGTGGAATTATAACGTGTACAACATCCATTGGTACTTCTACAATACTGCGCCCTTTTACAGAAAACATTACAATAATTGTTACAAGAAGAGCAATTAATGTAACTGGACTTAATTTAGGCACAACTACGCTATCAAACCATTCTCTGCCTTTAACTGCAATAAAACCGTATCTGGTAATAACTCCAGCAATAAAAGGAATTCCCAGATAGATAAAAACGCTTTCAGAAAGTTGACTGATGGGTATATTGACAGCAGTACCTTTAAACCCGAAAACTGACGGTAACCAGGTAATAAAAATATAAGCATAAGCAGAATACAAAACTACCTGAAAAATAGAATTTAGCGCTACAAGTCCGGCGCAGTACTCAGTATCACCCTCAGCAAGCTGGTTCCATATTATTACCATAGCTATACACCTGGCGAGCCCTACCATTATTAACCCTGCCATAAGCATGGGGTGATTATGGAGAAATAAAACTGCAAGGAAAAACATGAGAAATGGTCCAATTATCCAATTCTGAACTAATGATAAAATTAATATTTTCCATTGCATAAATATTTTAGGAAGCTTTTCATAACGAACTTTTGTCAATGGAGGGTACATCATTACAATTAAACATATTGCAAGCGGTATGTTTGTAGTTCCGACAGTCACTTTTTCCATTAAGTTTTTTATTCCCGGAATAAAATAACCAATTCCTACTCCTACAAAAATTGCTATAAAAATCCATAGAGTTAAAAATCTATCCAAAAAACTTAACTTCTTTATACTGCTATCCATTAAAACCTCCTAAATATATTTTAACGCATGTCTGTCAAAGTCAAAATCAACATACTGGCAAATTTCCGGAAACTTTTCCTGAATTACAGTGCTTTTACGGAAAATTTTCTTAATCTCGGTGTCTAAGTTGCTAATTACATTGAAATCAAATAAATAAGGCGTAAAGTTTATTTGCTCCTTAATTAAAGTTTAAGATCTTTACAATTAATATGTTGTATTAATTGATCAGGAGCAAATTTTTTATAGAAAAATTTACATTTAATTAGAAGATGCTAACGAAAAATTCTTTTCGTGCAGCTTCTAATTAGTAGATAGAAACTATCCCATCCAGCTAATATTAGTTTCATTTCTGGTAGGGATTCGATAATATTGAAATTTCGGGTAAAATATGCTCATAACCTTTTTGAGGATGATTATTTAAAGTTATAGCATCATGTGGACAGATTGCAGTACAGTGTCCGCAGTCAATACAACCGCATCCTGCACTTTCAATTAATACCGGAAATCCATTCTTATCTTTCTGAATAATCTTTAATGGACATTCTATAACACACAAATGGTCTCTTTTACATTTTTCTTTATCTACACAAATGGAAACCATATTAGCATTATTCAATTAGTTTCACTATTAGTTTTTTCAGTTCTTCTAACTTAAAAGGCTTCTCTAGTTTTTCAAAAGCTCCAAGTTCAATAGCCATATCTAAATATTCTCGACCTATAGTTCTTCCTGACATTACAATAATGGGAACTGAAACATTCTTTTCTTTTAGTGTAAGGATAAATTCAATACCTTCAACCTTGGGCATTATTATGTCAGTAATTATGAGATCAGGTTTCATTGATTCAAAAATTTTTAAGCCTTCTTTTCCATCAGAGGCTGTAACAACATCATATTCACTAAAATAAAGGCTTATAGAATTTAGTATTTGCTGTTCATCATCAATTACAAGTATTCTTTTTTTCATTATATAAATCTTCTAAATTAATTAATGCTTTTTTTGTTATTTCAAACTACTCGCACAATCTGTAATTACAAGTCATGCATATTAATTTTTAAGCTATGTGAAAAGAAGCTAATTGGAAGACTTATCATAATTTTAATTTCTGACACAAGCTCTATTAGAAGAAAATACTAAGAGCTAGGCTCTAAAAATACTCTCTATTGCCTTTCAGCTTCAACTTTTCCACTATCGCCTGTCGATGTATTATAAATCCCTTTAAACTTATTAGATGAGGTTATAGTACAGTTAGCTGTGTACATGTTCTTATCGCTTTTTCCTTCAAAAGTAAGTGTACTATCAACAACTTTACCGGAAATTATATAATGTCC
>CAZGAI010000004.1:0-22337 GCA_964523175.1 uncultured Victivallales bacterium
TTATTTAGTTATTTAGTTATTTAGTTATTTAGTTATTTAGTTATTTAGTTATTTAGTTATTTATATCCTATATTTACCATATTTTTCTTACAAAAAAAATTAAATGATTAGCATAATATATATATTTATAGTAAAATATCCCTTTAGTTTACAACAAATATAAGGAGAAATAGTATTATGTTAGATATGAGAAACCCCACTGCAGCATCAGAATATCAGATACAAGAGCACAGTTTCATAACTAGAGTTTACAGCTGGATGTGTTTTGCTTTGGTCATAACAGGACTTGTAGCATTTTATGTTGCATCCACACCTATTCTAGTCAAAACAATTGCCACAAATCAAATTCTTTTTATTGGGCTTATTATCGCTGAGATAGGAATGGTAATGGCTTTAGCAGCATTAATCAACAAAATTTCATCAACAACTGCAATTATACTTTTTATAGCCTATTCGGCACTTAACGGTGTTACTCTCTCGGTAATACTGCTGGCATTTACTGCCACTTCGGTAGCTTCCACTTTTTTTGCAACAGCCGCTACATTTGCTGCTATGAGTTGTATCGGCTGGTTTACCAAAAAAGATCTGACAAGTATCGGACATCTGTGTTTCATGGCACTTATCGGGCTTATTATAGCATCTGTTATAAATATTTTTCTGCAAAGCTCCTTGATGTACTGGATAGTTACATATGTCGGAATTTTAATTTTTGTAGGCTTAATCGCTTATGATACTCAGAAAATTAAAAAAATGAGCAGGACTTATGAGGCAAATTCTCAAGCTGGAAAAAAAATGGCTATAATGGGAGCTTTGGCTCTTTACCTGGATTTCATTAACCTGTTCTTGTTATTGCTTAGAATATTTGGTGACCGCCGATAACTTAAGAATTTAATGATTGGTTGATTTAGTGATTTGAGAATTTTAAATCTCTAAATCACTAAACCGCCAAATCTATATATCAACATGACTGGTACATTTTATATATGTTATCTAACTCTATATAAACTTCATCATATGTCTGAAAACGCATTGCCGGCTCTCTTTTTATCATTTTATCGATTATGCATGCAATATCAGGATTACAGTTTTCAAGCCTTTCGAATACACTTTTTATTCTTAACCGTCTTATATGCTGCTCCAATAGTTCCATTGCTGTATCAGCATCGAAATAGGGTTCTCCAGACAAACAGAAAAACAATACCATACCCAGACTGTATATTTCACTATACATATCTTCCTTTTCAAAGTTACATCTTTCCGGGGGGAAATATTGTGGAGATCCTTCCACATCATCTCCTCTAACATCATCAGCTTTATCTAACTCAAGACATAAGCCAAAGTCGAAAAGAACAATATCTTTACCATTATTGCGGACAATTATATTTTGAGGCTTCAAATCTCTGTACAGATAACCGCAATCGTATATATGATGTAGTGCCGACAATAACTGCAGCCCCCATAAAAGAACTTTTTCTTCATCTACAGGGCCTCTTTCTTTAACATAAAGATCAAGTCTTTCTCCTTCAAGAAATTCAATAACCATATAACTTTCATCTCCAAGACGACCATACTCAAATACGTCGCAGATATTTGTATGATTGCATATTTCAAGGGCCATTTCAGCCTCTTCAATTCTCTGCAATATCTTAACAGCATATATTTTTCCTGTTGAGCTATCATATGCTTTATAAACCTGTCCCATTCCACCACTGCCGATTGGACTAACCAGATAATACTTATCCATTAGCAATGGGATAAATATATTTTTACTGCAATGAGGACATTCAGCAACACTCAATGGAGTTAGTTCTTCAAAATAAACTTTACCACAACAGTTTTTGCAATTTAAATAGCCTTCATCTAAAGAAGAATAATCAAATTCAGGTGCAGTAATAGGCTCTTCTTTTTTTTTACGAAAAAATTTCAACATTTTACTATTTCTATCAAAGTAACTATTTATTTTTAAATTATTCTGCTAAAATGCCCATTTCAAACTGAAGCTTTTCGTGCTTTATTAACAAACTCACAACAAATCGTTAAATCACGTTCTCCTTGCGGGTTTTTCAAATATGAATTTGCATCAACTGCAAATGGATTGACTTTTTTAATGGCTGCGGCAACATTGTCCGGACTTAGTCCACCGGCTAATATTACCGGCAGGCTGCATTTTTCAACAAAATCAGCACTTACATCCCAATCATGTGTAATTCCGGTTCCACCCATCTCTCCGGTCACAGGATTGCAGGAATCTAACAATACAGCATCAATAAATGAATAATATGAATCCAGTTCTAATTTAACTTTATCGTCACCCGAATTTAATGCCATTATAATTTTACCGGAAGCAGGAAGAGCTGAACGTAAAACTTTTACTTCATTCAAAGATATATAATCATGCAGCTGTACAGTATTTATCCCTGATTTGGAGACAAGATCCAATATTTCTTCGGACTCTGTAAGCTGGGTTACAAGAACAGGCACTATATACGGAGGCATCTTAGCAACCAACCTTGCTGCAGTACTGGGCAGAATAAAGTCAGGAGATGCATGCAGTTGTCCAACTAAAAAACCAGCAGCATCAGCTCCGGCTTTAACGATGGTGTCTATATCTTTTTCAGACTTCAATCCACAAATTTTTATACGCATTCGACTACCCTTTATTTAATTCCCAAATAGCAGCTATCCCCAACAATGTAAAAGCAGACGAAACAGCTTTTAATCCTTCAATATTATCTATTAAAATTTTTGAATCCCCTCCTGTCACAAACACTGGACAGTCATTTACTCCGAGTTCTTTCTTTGTTTGTTTAATAAACTCTTTGACAGCACCTATGAGTCCAAAATCAGTTCCCAGCCTAATGGCATCAGGGGTAGTCCAGCCAAAAGTATCAGCTTTAATGTCATCAACAGGCAAAAAAGGCAGCTGGGCAGTATAATCAGCAAGAGATTTTCGTAACAGAAAACGTCCAGGGGCAATCTGCCCGCCACGAAAAACTTTATTTGAATCCAGCACCTCTATCGTCACAGCCGTTCCGCAGTCGACAATGATGGCAGGTAAGTCAGCAGCACTGGCCAAAGCAGCTAGATTAGCTATTCTATCCGCACCTAGAGTTGATGCATCAACAAAGCTCAAATCAATACCTGTTTTAACCTTATTATCTACCCAGAAAACATCATTGCCCTTAAACCATTCTTTTACTTTTGGTACTACAGTAGCAGCCGCAACAGGTATATCTTCAGGTATTTCCAGTATTTCAAGTGAAACAGTATCACAGTTTTTACTGTATTTGATTTCTCCGTTCTCCAATAGGCCATATCTTGTATGGGTATTCCCTATATCAAGAAGAAACAGTCTTGCTGTTTTATCTTTCATAATCAACCCAGGCTCTGCATAATTTTTATAAGCGGCATGAACATTCCTATTACAATAGTTCCTACAACAAGAGCCATTCCCACAATCATCAAAGGTTCTATCATAGATGTTAATCCATCAACTGCATTATCTACCTCATCATCAAATGTGTCAGCAACTTTAACAAGCATTTCAGGAAGCTTACCTGTTTCCTCCCCTACTTCTATCATACTGACAACCATGTCCGGAAAAACTTTTGTAGATCCCAATGGAGTAGAGATACCTTCTCCCTCTTTTACTGCATCATGAACTTTCTGCACAGCATTTTTCACAAGACTGTTTGAAGCTGTATCCCGGACAATTAACAATCCGCTAAGAACAGGCACCCCCGAAGCCATCAATGTACCTAGAGTTCTGGCAAAACGGGAAATTGATGATTTTGCTATAATCGGACCGAAAAGAGGCATACGGTACTTCACAAAATCTATCCAGTATAATCCGGCTTTAGTTTTCTTGAGTATCTTAAAACACACGATCAAGGCAACAATAACAACAATAATACTTACAATGTTGTTCATTAAAAGATCACTAACGCCAATAACGAATACTGTAAGCCCCGGCAAGGGCATCCCACTAAGCAAATCTTCAAAGATTTTTTTAAATTTTGGCACAATAAAAATCATCAGCATGGCTGTAACTAATGTTGCTACTGTAACAACCACAATCGGATATATCATAGCAGATTTTACTTTAGCTACTATTTTTGCTGTTTTTTCCATAAAACTTGCAAGACGGTTTAATATAATTTCTAAAGCTCCGGCAGATTCTCCGGCCTTAATCATATTAACATATAAGAAATCGAAGGATTTAGGATTCCTGGCTAAAGATTCAGAAAAAGTAAAACCTCCCTCAACATTATCAGCCGTTTCTGAAATAATTCTTTTTACAATCTTATTTTTAGCTTGACGTTCAAGAGTTCGTAAAGCACGGATTAGCGGAAGTCCGGCATCAAGCAGAATTGCGAGCTGTCTTGTAAAAAGTGTTAAATCTTTAACTGGTATCTTGGGTGTACCAATGTTAATATCAAGGAGCCCCTTCTTCTTTTTCCCACCCGAAGCCCCTGTTTCAGCTTTTTTTCTGCCTTTTCCGACTTCTTTAATATCCGATGGAAAAATACTTTCTGCTTTCAAAGCGGCAAGAGCCGCCTGTTCACTCTCTGCTTCAACTTTCCCTTTTTTCTTTTTTCCATTAGAATCCATAGCAG
The DNA here is from genome assembly GCA_964523175.1 of uncultured Victivallales bacterium. Lineage (GTDB taxonomy): Bacteria > Verrucomicrobiota > Lentisphaeria > Victivallales > GWF2-38-69. The sequence continues at coordinate 4,617 of CAZGAI010000004.1, forward strand.
TGTACTTAAATACAGCCATATTTAAACCTCAATTATTTTAATTTTACGCCTATACTTTCCGGATCCTGAGACTTAGTAATTAACTCAGTATAAGAAATAATATCGTTGTTATATAATTCTACAAGATGATCGTCCAGAGTATTCATCCCCCATTTTGCACCAGTTTGAATATCAGAAGTTATCATATGTGTTTTGTTCTCTCTAATCAATGCTTTAATTGATGGTGTTATTACCATTATTTCAAATCCTGCAACACGTCCGGAATCATCTTTTTTTCTTAATAATACCTGAGAAATAACTGCTGTCAGAGAAGAAGAAAGCAGAACCCTTACCTCCTCCTGCTGATTTGCAGGGAAAGCATCAATTATTCTGTCAACAGTTTTAGCCGCACCAACAGTATGCAGCGTTCCAAAGACCAGATGCCCCGTTTCTGCAGCTGTAACTGCCGCTTTTATTGTTTCGATATCCCTCATTTCTCCCACCAGAATTACATCCGGGTCCTGGCGTAATGCTCTTCTCAGAGCTTCCTCAAAAGATGGAACATCTGAACCTACCTCTCTCTGAATTACAATACTTTTTTTATGCTGATGATAGAATTCGATAGGATCTTCAATTGTAATAATATGAATATCTCTTTCTGTATTAATAATATCAATCATGGAGGCAAGGGTAGTACTTTTTCCGCTGCCAGTCGGGCCGGTTACAAGGATTAAACCCCTTGGCCTGTACAACAGATCTTTAACAACAGACGGCGATAGCCCAATTTCTTCAAGTGTCATCAATTTATTAGGGATAACCCTCAAGACAGCTCCATATACACTCTTCTGTTTAAAAGCACTAACCCTAAAACGCGCTTTACCGCTAAAATCAAAACCAAAATCTACAGTACCTTCTTCTCTAATAGAACGCTGATGAAAATCAGACGTAATTGATTTAACCAGACTCTCTGTATCTTCCGGTGTTAAAACAGGGGCATCCAGAGCGATAAGACCTCCATGCAAGCGTATCATGGGCGGTACTCCTACCTCCAAATGTAAATCACTGCCTCCTTCCGAAATAATCAATTCAAGTAAATCTACCATTTCTATACTCATCTAAAGTCTCCTGTCTCCTATGACCCAAGTTTATAAATTACAAAAGCAAAGTTCAAATGTCAAATAAGCACCATTTTTCAAAGTTTTAGTCTTCACTGCGTTATGACGTGACAGGCTAAATTCAAAATGCTCTGTTTGTCATTTGTCTTCTATTTTTGAGATTTGTATCTATATTATTGTTATTTATATATTAATTAGAACATTGATTATTGTATTTTTTTTCTACCTCATATTAACATATTTTACGACTTCTTCAATTGTGGTTTCCCCATTGAAGACAGTTCTGATAGCATCATTTCTCAATGTAACCATTCCCTGTTCTTCAGCTTTATTTCTTAAGTCAACAGTAGGGGACATATTAGATATTAACTCATTTAATTCGGGTGTCATTTTCATCAGTTCAACAATGGCTTTCCGCCCTTTATATCCAATGTTATCACACTTGGTACATCCCTTTCCATAATAAAACTTTCTATCTTTGACTTCTTCCTTGGTTAATCCCAGTAATGCAAGATCATCTTCTGTAGGTGAATATTCAGTTTTACAGAAAGTACAAATTCGTCTAATCAGCCGCTGTGCTAAAACTCCAATCAGTGACGAGTTTAATAAAAACGGCTCTACACCCATATCAATCAGCCTTGTAACAGCACCTGCTGCTTCCTTCGTATGAAGTGTTGAAAAAACCAGATGTCCGGTCAGAGAAGCCTGCACGGCCATCTGCGCAGTTTCCAAATCCCGGACTTCCCCTATCATTATAATATCAGGATCCTGCCGAAGAAAGGCACGCAATGCTCTTGCAAAACTCATTCCTATCGCTTCGTGGATTGGGAGCTGCATTATACCGTTAAGGTCATATTCTACAGGATCTTCAGCTGTTAAAATCTTCTCTGAAACTTTATTTACCTCTTTTAGAGCTGAGTACAAGGTAGTTGTCTTCCCGCACCCGGTAGGCCCAGTAACGATAAAAATGCCATTTGGCAAACTTATCATATCTTTGATCTGCTTTAACAAGTCACTTTCAAGTCCCAATGATTCCAGTTCCAGATTCACTACAGATCTGTCAAGTACACGAAGTACAACTGACTCACCGTATTGAGTAGGAATTGTAGACACACGCAAATCAATTTTTTTACCTGCTACACGCACCTGTATTCTCCCGTCCTGCGGAATACGCCGTTCTGCTATATTTAAACCGCTCATAATTTTAATACGGCTACTGACAGGTGTTGAAAGATTTTTGGGGGGAGAGGCCATTTCGTAAAGAACGCCATCCAGCCTGTATCTTATTCTAAAAGAATTTTCGAATGGCTCAAAATGTATATCGCTAGCCTGGTTTTTTATGGCCTGGTATAAAACAACATCTACAAATCGTACAATAGGCGTATCATTCGCTACCTGTTCCAAATTTTCAGTATCCCACTCTCCCGTTTCTGTATCAGTATCCAATTCCATCCCTGAAATCATTTCATTCATGGTTTCTGATGGGTAATGTTTCTCCAAAGCAGTAGCGACCTGGCCTTCCTGAGCGACATATATTCGGACATTCCTATCCAATATAAACTGGAGTTCGTCAGCAATCTGAAAATTAAGTGAATTGCTGCATACTACCTTTAAACTACCGTCTTCATCTTCACCGATAGGTATAGCTCCATACATGCGGGCCTGGGTAGAATTCAACAAATTTATATACTTTATTTCTATTTCCTGTTCTGAGAGATTTACAACTTCCGTCCCCAAATGGGCCGCAATAAGACCCGTCAACTGATCTCGACCCAGAATCTCATAGTCAACTAGAATATCAGTAAATATACGCCCTGTCCGGGCAAACTCTTCTTCAAGTTCAACCGCCTGATTTTCATCAATTATCTCTTCAGATAAAAGCAGGTTCTTAAGTATCTCGTCTTCATGATTCAGCATAAAACCAGTTTACTCCACATCTGCGATAGTTGTTCTAATAACTTCACTTATTGTAGTTAACCCCGCCATTACTTTGCTTATTCCATCTTCTCTCAATGATTTCATTCCGGATTTGCGGGCAAATTTCCTTATTTCAAAAGAGGATACATTCTTAAATATCAGCTGTTGAATATCTTCAGATATCACAAAGATTTCATAAATTCCCATTCTGCCTTTATAGCCGGTATTGGTGCAGTTATTGCACCCTTTTCCTTGAATAAGTTCTACATCAGCAAAATATTCTCTAGGCAAATTAAGGTATCCCAACTCATCATCTGAGGGAGTGTAAGGTTCCGCACAATTTTTACAAATTTTTCTAACGAGCCTCTGCGCCATCACAGCCCTTACACTGGAGGCGACTAAAAAGGGTTTAATTCCAATATCAATCAAACGCATAATAGCGCCTGGAGCATCATTTGTATGGAGAGTACTAAACACCAGATGACCGGTTAAAGCTGCAGTTATAGCAATATCAGCTGTCTCCATATCCCGGATTTCTCCAACCATTACAATATTTGGAGATTGACGCATCATAGCTTTAAGAGCCCTCTCGAATGTCATACCTACACCAGGCTGCACCTGTACCTGATTAATTCCGTCAAGGTGATACTCTATGGGATCTTCCACTGTAATAATTTTTTTAGTGGTCTCATTAACACTATTCAAAAACGAATACAGGGATGTCGTTTTCCCTGAACCAGTCGGACCTGTTACAAGAAAAACACCATCAGGCATTGTTATAATATTGTTTATTTTATTAATATCATCACCCATAAAACCCAATGTAGAAATATCAATCAGTACACTGGACTTATCCAGTATACGCATAACAATACTTTCTCCATGAGAGGTTGGAATGGTAGATACACGTAAATCAATACCTTTTCCTAATAACTTTATATGTATTCGCCCATCTTGAGGGACACGTTTTTCAGTAATATCCAGGCCAGCCATAATTTTCAGACGGCTAACAATATTTGCCTGTAAATATTTCGGCGGGCCTTCCACCTCAATTAATACACCGTCTATTCTATACCTGACTCTAAATTTCTTTACAAGCGGTTCAAGATGGATGTCACTGGCCTTTTTTTTATAAGCCTCCAAAATTAAAAGTGAAACCAACCTAATGATCGGCGCGTCATTATCTGAAGTTTCTCCATCTTCTTCTTTTACCTTTTCAAGTAACGAATTTTCCGGCGTATCTGAATCATCAATATTTTTTAGAAAAGAATCAACATTTTCATCAAGTGATCCAAAGTAATGCTCAATGCGCTGTTCAATTTGGCTTTTTGTTGCTACGACAGCTTCAACATCGCATTTTAGAAGATAACGTAACGAATCTAAAGTATCAACATCAGTCGGGTCACTCATCGCTACAGTAAGAGTTCCGTTAACATACATAACTGGAAGTACATGATATCGTGTTACTATATCTCGAGAAATATGATCCAGCACCTCAGAAGGCATTTCAAATACTTCCAGGCTAAATACTTTCATTCCGTATACTTCAGCTAAAACCGATAATACTTTATTATCATTGATATGTTTTAATTTTTTTAAAGCATCAATAATATTCAGCTGACCTTCAGAGCTTGAAACAGTCTTCCAGGCTTCTTTCACCTGCGTTTCATCTATGAGTTTATTATCAAGCAGTAACTCAAGTAAATAATCAGTGTTATCAAAAACGGATGCCACAGTCAATACCTCTCTTGAAGCTAAAAATTTAGTGTTTTGGTGATCTGTTTATTTATTGTTTTGAAGCTTCATACTATAATTATAATATATAACTTGGAAAAAAAAAGCATTTTTTCGTTACAATAGTTGACTTAATAAAAAACTAGAGTAAAATAAGACTTCCTAAATGATGCCAGCTTAGCTCAGTTGGTAGAGCAGTTGATTTGTAATCAGCAGGTCGTCGGTTCGAATCCGACAGCTGGCTCCATTCTTATATAGTGCATCATTAAATACTTACGACTTATCACCACACTCTGTAAGCCACACCTAAAAAAACTATATCATACTTTCAAAAAAATATTTATACTCCAATTATATTGATTTGGCCTTTAAACATTGTTATAAATCTTAACCTATTTACTACACCACCCCACATTTGAATCGGCTATTTCCCGATTTCCAGAATGTTTTTATCCCTGAACCTGAATTATTCATGCGTTGAGTTTGCTGTAGTTACGAGGAAACAAAACGCAGCTGTACTTTGTACTGCAAGTTGTAGTTGACGAAGTAGATGCAGTAAAATCGATGCACTTTCAGTAAAAAGAAGAAAAATGAAGTTTCTCGCATGTAAAAGTATAAGTTCCTTATTGTAAAAGCAATAAAAACTCTTTTTCATGTATTATTGTAAGGAAGTTGCATTTTATATGTAATGGTAAACTCATTATATTTAAGTCATGGTTACAATAATAAACTATCTTAGAATAGTGCTTGAAATAGTCAGTGCGTATTAAATATTTTTAGTTAGGAGGCCTGAACTTAAAGCCCTCTTTTTTAAAAAGCCAGACACATGCATCAACAACTTCATTATCAAATAAAATCCCTTTATGCTTAGTAATATTATCAAGTGCACTTTCCAGTCCAAGAGCTTCTCTATAGGGTCTATCCAGGGACATTGCTTCAACGACATCTGCGACAGCTAAGATTTTAGACTCTATCAACAGTTCTTTATCTGTTTTTCCAAATGGATATCCTGACCCATCCAGTCTTTCATGGTGTTCAAGAATAAATTGTGCAACAGGAAGTGGAAATTGAATTGGTGCTACCAGGTCATGCCCAATTTGAGAATGAGCCTTAATAAAAATCCATTCTTCTTTAGTTAAGGGAAGTGGTTTAACAAGAATTTCAAGAGGGGTTGCAATCTTACCTATATCATGTAGAAGCCCTGCCATTTTCAAGGCTTCAACATTTTCTACCAGCAATCCCATATGTACAGCGATTGCGCAAGCTAAATCAGAGACATTCCGACTATGCCCAGCAGTATATCGGTCTCGATACTCTACAGTGTTTGCAAGTGCAGAAACGGCTCCAAGGAGGTTTACATGGAGCTTGCTTGTTAATTTTTCTAACTTATTTCTAGAGTCTATAACTGTAATTTCAGATTGCTTATCAAATGTTTTATCATCATATATAGCTATAATTTCACCACTTGGAAGCTTATAAACAAAGTTCTCAAACCAGCGAGCTAATTTTTCATCCTTATAGAATGTTGCAGGAAGCCTGCATGACTGACCAGTCCTGTGTACTTCTTGAAGTATTTTTAAAAGTCCAAATTCATTAACCGCTGGAAAAGACTCAGTTATACATTTACCTAAAACATTTTTTCGTGTTACGTTCGACAGAGCACAGCCTGAATCATTAATTTTTTTCATAACAAAGTTATTTCCATTATCAATGGCCTCATATATAGCAACACCACTATCCATATTATTAAACAACTCTCTGAACCTAGCTTCACTGTGTTTTAGCTTATTACTACTAACAATTAACTGTTTCTCTCTTTTTTTCTTCTCAGTTAAATCTTTCCATAAAGTATAAAGCACTAATTTGTTATCATATTCAATAGCTGTTAAGGAAACCTCAACAGGGAAAACTTCGCCAGTAAGCTTCTCATGTACCCATTCAAATCTATGAAAACCTTTTTGATAAGCAATACTCATCATTTCGTTAGCCTTTTTATAAGACTCCATACCATCAGGCTGTTTTTTAGGGGATAATTGGGAAGGATGAGTAGCAAGCACATCATTTTTAGATTTTGCGTTTAAAAGTCTAACCGCAGATTTATTACATTCTATAAAATCATTGCCCGAAATTATTAACAAAGCATCTTTTGAATTGTTAAAAACTTTCATGAATGAATTGCTATTTGTTTCTGAACTCGTTTTTTGAGTACACTCTACTATGTCTTTGGTATCTTTTTTCATAATCATAATTATATCAAAAAATTTAATTATCGCAATAGACTTATTTAAAATTTTATCTAAATACGAATGACAATCTGTATTCTAGTTAACTATTTTATACCAATACAATTTTGATGCAGAAAAAAAGACTAAGAGGGTGATAAAATTATGTCAGGATTTGGGCATAATGAAATAGCAAACGGTGATATTTTCAAGATACGGGTTACCAAAAATCCATAGTAGACGACAGTCTATCTAAGTATGAAAAAACTGCTGATGAAATATTCAGCATTATAGAATCAGTTACAGGTATACCATCAGGTCAGATAAACTCTTTGTTAAGAGAAACAGAATCTGGGAAATGCTTAAAGGTTCGGTTCAGAAACCTATATTAAATATCTTTGAATATAAAAAAGATTATAAGGATATTGAGAAGCATAGGAAAGACCGGGTATTAGCTAAAGACATCCCCTGCCCTAAGGATATTGTTATAGAGATAAAAAGCATTTATAAATGCCGTAGAAAAGATATCTGAGATCAGTTGTCTGATAAATCACATAAACCTTACTCAAGCTTCAGTTTTTTTGACTAAACTTTTATAATTGTTGATTTTTAAATTTTTTCCCCTATAATATACAATATAAACGTGTTATCCATTTTTAAAGTATCGTATTTGATTTAAATAATTGATAGACTGCGAATTATATTCCACATTAAAAGACAAGCAGAGCTCAAGATTAGTTCTTAGTTTATACGTTTTAGTAACATTTTTAGGTAAAAACATGATAATTGATAAACTTAAGTATAAAAACAATTTATTTTCTATGTTGTTTTTATTGCCTAACAGCATATACAATTCCTTTTTTCTAGTTCTTTCATCTTTGACAATAAATATTCTTTCTCTGGCACTTCCCGTTATGCTTATTCAGATATATGATAGAATTATATCTAATGCCTCATACGGTAGCCTGACCTGGCTTGCTGCAGGTTGTGCGACTGCAATAATTCTTGAGTCTATTCTTAGAACTTTGAGAGGTTCTATTTCAAGCTGGATTGGAGCTAGCTTTGAAAACATCCTGACCAACAGTGTGCTTGAAAGAATCCTTTACTGCAGACTTTCCGATTTTAAAAAGCATGAAACAGGAGCACACCTTGATAGATTAAATGCAATTTCTACTTTGAAATCTGTGTATAGCGGACAAATTTTCCAACTGATGATGGATTTTCCTTTTGCAATTATTTACCTTGTTATTATCTGGTATCTTGCTACATACTTAGTACTAATTCCTATTACAGTAATTCTTCTGTATTATATAGTTGTTTTATTTTTGAAAAATAAAATAGACAACATAAAGGAGCAAAATATAAAGAATGAAGAAAACAGATATTCATTTTTAATGAACATGATTAAAAACATTTTTTTGGTTAAAGCGCAAGCTCTTGAAGAACCGATGTTAAGAAGATATGAAGGTTCTTTAACCAACGTTTCACGTACAAATCATAACTTAAATAAATTGACTAATATTCCAAATGCAATTGGAAGTTTGTTAAGTCAGGCATCTCTTTTCGGTGTAATATTAATTGGAGGAATTTTTGTTATTAAAGGCACACTGACCTTAGGAGTTGTGACTGCATGCATAATATTAGTAGGTCGATGTATTTCTCCATTTACTGAAATTGCCGGTTTTATCCTTAGGTATTCAGATATAAAACTGGCTATTACCAGAATCAAAGAAGTCGCTAACATGGAACTTGAATACCCAACTACAAATGATCTGATGACTAGTAATATCTACGGAAAAATTCAATTAGAAAATATATCGTTCAAACATAGCAATGCGGACGAACTTCTTTTTGAAAATATTAATTTAGATGTAGCTATAAAGGAGTTTATTTCTATTAGTGGAAATGTTGGTTCCGGCTTTTCAACATTTTCCAAAATAATATTAGGCAGACTCCTGCCTACAAGCGGTTGTGTCAGTATTGATGGTTTTAGTGCCTCGGAATGGAATATTTCTACAATAAATCGACAAGTTAAATTTTTATCCACCAACGGAGCAATATTTAACGGTAGTGTTATTGATAACATAACTGTATTTAATCCGGAAAATAATATTATTGCCAATGAAACAGCAAGTTTACTGGGATTGAACGAAATTGTTGGAAGTATGCCGAATGGATATGAAACTATAATAAATACACAGTCAACAGGTCTGCTGCCTAAAGGCTTTGTAGAAAGAATAAGTTTTGCCAGATGCTTAGTGACTCGCCCTAGAGTTCTAATACTTGATAATTTTGATATTGGACTGGATGCGGAAACAGAAAAACTTATTATTTGGTTATTAGGTAAACTTAAAAGTACTATGACTATAATAGCTCTTACAAATAATGATAAAATAATAAATCATGCTGATAAAAAGTATACGTTTGAAAATAGTAATTTAATTAATATTGATTGATAGAGTTAAACAATGAATGATAAATATTTCAATGATTGGGTAATGCAGACGGCCACAACCTGGGATGATATTTCTGACTCAATAGAATGTGTAGGCATTAGTTTTATTGATAGAGATCATAAGCAATTGGCAAATTATTTAGTTGAAATCAACAGAATTATTATTGATTTGAAGAGTAACAAAATTAATATGAACTTAATCAATAAGCAAAAGGATGTTCTTACAAAGTTATATGATTTTGCTGTAGTTCATTTTGGCAGAGAAGAGAAAATGATCCCCAAATTTAAACTGAATTGTCTGTCCATTCAAAAAGAACAGCATACGAAGATATTAAATATGCTGAAGTTAATATTAGATAGTTTCTCTAAAGGTAGTACAACAATAACAGAAGATCTCAAGTTAAAAATGCTGGATTGGCTAGTAGTACATATTAACAAATATGATTATAATACCTATAATCTTAAAAATTGGAACCGACAAATTCTGGAAGCCAAATCAATCACAGATGTTTTAATATTAATGAAACTTTCGGGGATAATTTCAATTGATAAGTCTAATAAAAAATTAATTGAACATGTATTCAAAACTTTTAATAATTATTCGGAAGACTCTGATTTCAATAAGTTAAAAAAAGGCATACAATCAATTAGTAACGAACTTAAAACTAACCTTGAATCTGAAATTCAATTTATGAATAGATATAAGCTTCAGGGACAGGAATTGCAAAAATCTGAACATTTAAAAAACTGTGAATTTCTGGAAAATTTAAAACTTATAGAAGAAGAAGATTTATCTAAATTTAAAGTTGAAATACTTATTCGGTTACTTAAACATATAAGTTTAACAGATTATAAACTGTTAAATGCAGAAGATCATGTTAATAATTTACTTCTCAATGCATCGACAAAAGTAGAAATAGAGTGGCTTATTTATAAAACAAAATATGCGGAAATTGATAAACAACATTCCAATTTTATTGACTTGGTTCTACATTTTACCCATTTGCTTGATAAGACAACTTCGGAAAAAGAACAGCTTGAAATTATTACTGAAGCAACAACTGCTCTATGCAAATATGCAAAAGACCATTTCGAATACGAAGAAAAAATTATGGAAGAAAATCCAAATCTACCTGGAGTCGATGAGCATAAGCTTAAACATAAAGAAATTCTGGATCTTTTAGCGCAGATTAAATACTATATAGATAATCAAAAAGTTAATCTTTTTACTATTTTAAGATCGAAAATATTAAATTTGTGGATCCATCACACAAATACAATGGACCAAATAACATTTAAGAGTTAAAACGAAGGAATTTATTTTTAACATGATGGTGTATAGCCAATTTCATATTTATAATTATAGATTAGGAATAAAACAAGTCTAAGTTGTTATTGTGTGCAAATCATGAATACTCAAAATTCAGATAAAATTAATAAATTGTCAGATAATATGAACAATGATTCTGCCTATTTTAAATGTATAGTACCGCTTTTAGACGCTCTTGGGTGGCATGGCAAACCTTCTGCATTATCTGAAGCTCTTCCCTATAACAGGTCTACTGAGTTTGATTTAAACAGTCTATTATCTACTCTTTCAAATCTGCACTTTAAACCTACTGTAAAAAACTGTCCTTTTGGTATGATTGAATCTAAATTATTGCCCTGCATTTACTATGATAAAAATGATTTTATTTATGTTGTATTAAAATGCTGTGATGAATTTTTTCTTGTCTACGATGGCAATGAATCCAAATTTAAGCAGGTTCAGTTAAATAAAACACAAGGTAAAATAGTTTATTTTAAGAAATCAGTTTATGGCGAGAAAACCATTAATGAAAAACAGAGTGATTGGATTAAATCAATTTTTTCCAGGTTTCACAAACTTGGAGCAATTGTTATCCTTATATCCCTGGTCCTCACTGTTCTTGCATTGCTGCAGCCGTTATTTATAATGATGTTATTTGGACAAATGTCATCAAATGATTCAATAGAACCTTTAATCGCTCTATCCTACGGAGTGGGCTTATACCTGTTAGCAAACATCATACTGAATATATATCGTTACAATATATTAAATTATATCAGCACAAGGGTAGGCCTTATTTTAGACAGTCAAATTCTACGAAGAATTCTTTACATTCCTTTGGCATTTACTGAAAAAGCAAGTTTAGGGTCTCAGATATCAAGAATTAAGGATTTTCAAACAGTTCAAAAATTTATTAATAGCAGATCTGCAATTTCCCTTTTAGATTTACCTTTTTTAGCCATTTTAATTGCAGCATTATTTGCCATCGGAGGAGCTCTCGGCTTTATACCGATTGCTGGAATTATTATCTTTTTTATCTTTGGTATTGTAATAAACCCCTTTGTGAAAAATATTAATTCAAGTTCATCTTCTGTATCTTCAACCAAGCAGGACTTAACAGTTGAAATTTTGACAAACCTGGAAGCTATTAAAAATACAAACTCAGAAAAGATATGGTTGGATAAATATACTGACTTTACCGCAAAGGCTATTACTTCTTCATGGGCTTCAGATAAAATAAATTTTTTTATTAATAATTTCTCTTCATTGATAGTTTCAATTTCCGGCCTTGCAACAATTACTGTTGGCGCGATAAGGGTGATTAACGGAGAAATGGGGGCTGGTGCTCTAATGGCTTCTATGCTGCTGACCTGGCGAATTCTGGGTCCTTTGAGAAGTGGTTTTAGTGTTATTACTCAACTCGGCAAGATTACTAAAAGTGTGAAGCAGGCTGATAGGCTAATGAACATGAATATTGAAAATAACCCGCTCTCAAGTATCACAATAGAGAAGCCTATTACAGGAAAAATTAATTTTCATCAAGTTTCCTTAAGATACGCAGCAGATTCTCAACCAGCATTAGTCGGTGTTAGTTTTAATGTTCTGCCTACTGAAATGCTTTTAGTTAGAGGAAGCAGCGGGTCAGGCAAGTCTACGCTGCTTAAACTTATTTTAGGTCTGTACTCTGCACAAGCCGGAATCGTGTTATTAGATGATATGAATATAAAACAAACTGCTCCACTCCTTCTTAGAAAAGGTATTAGCTTTGTATCTCAGCAAAGTGATTTTTTCAATGGAACTCTTGCAGAGAATTTACACCTATTATCTCCTAACTCCTCAATTGATGATTTCAAAAATGCCGCAGCACAGGCAAATGTTATGGATGGGATAAATCGTCTCAAGGAAGGTTTCAATACAGAAATCAATAAAAGTACCATGGATAATTTTTCTACTTCTTTTATTAAGAAAATATCTTTTATGGGAGCTATACTGAAAGATAGCAACTTACTTTTAATTGACGAAATTGACCTGTTTTTTAATCGATCTGAATTTGAACAATTTTGCAGTACCCTTAAAGAACTTAAGAAAAGCAAAACTATAATAATTATATCAAATAATAGAAACCTTATTAAACTCTCAGATAAAGTTCTGGAAATGAATACAGGTAGAATTGAATTTTTTGATACCTCTAAAAAATATAAATAACTAAAAAAATAGTGTAATGCCTTATGAAAAAAAATACAGATATTGATGAGCTGGTAAAACCTCCAATACTTGAGGAAACAGGTGGCAATAAAATTGCTAAAGTTTTTATTTTTATAATTACAATAATGGTAATTGCCTTTATTTTATGGGCCTCCTTTGCCCAAATTGATGAAATATCCATGACAACAGGAAAGATAATTCCTATGATGAGGGTTCAGAAAATACAGCATTTGAAGGGAGGAATTATAGAAAATATTTATGTCAGAAATGGTGACCTCGTAACAAAAGGGCAAAAACTAATTCAACTTGAATCATATACTCCAAGCTCTTACCAAAAGGAAACTGAGGCACAAGTTAAATCATATATGGCAAGAAGAGATAGGCTTCAAGCGCTAATTAAAGGACAGGAACCTGACTTTAAAGATTTAGGTACAAAAAATAAAGACCTGATTTCTGAGGAACTCGCTGTATATAACACTATAATATATGCTGCGGAACTTGACAAGAAACTTTTAGCCAGCCAGATAAATCAAACTAAATCTCAATTGAATGAATTGGAAATACAGCAAAAAACTTTAATTAATCAAATGAAACATCTGGATGAAGAACTTCAAATTAATGAAGATTTACACAAAAAAAATGTTGTCCCTAAGGTAAGATTACTAAAAATGAGACGGGATAAAAGTGATTTAAATCAAGAATTGTTACCTATTCCTGAGCAGATCATAAAAATAAATAAACAGATAAATGGACTAAAAGTCCAGTTGGCTCAGGTTACTGCTAACCTTTATAAACAAGCTATTTTGGAACTTGAAGATATCAATCATGAACTTCATAAATTAGTTGAGTCAGAAAAAAGGTATTCATTGGAAATTAAAAGATCTTCAATTAAATCTAATATCGAAGGATATGTACATAATTTAACAAAATTTTCAGTTGGAGGAGTTATTGAATCTAACGAGGTAATAATGGAAATTGTCCCCAGAAAAAGAGACTTGGTAGCTAAAGTTGATATTGCCCCTAAAGATATCGGTCACGTTAAAATCGGGCTCACAGCATACCTTAAGTTTACTGCCTATGATTTCGGCCGATACGGAAGTATTAAGGGAACATTGCAAAAAATAGCTCCCACATCTACAGAGTCATTAGACAAACCGGGTTTCCCTACATATGAAGGAATTATTTCGCTTAGTCAGGACTATATTGGTACTGGAAAAATGAAAAAGGAAATAAAACCTGGCATGTCATTAACAGCTGACATAAAGACTGGCCAAAAAACGCTGGTCGAGTACCTTCTAAAACCAATTTTTGTATCTGCCAAACATGCCATGAGGGAAAGATAAATCTTTCTTGTTTGAATAACCAATATCCAATAAGAAATTATCAATAACCAAGGGAAAGAAACTAAAGTATGGGTTAATATTATTATACGTGTCGAATTAATTAAACCAACTAGCAAACTTGAACCTTTATTACAAGAAAATGAGGAATTAATATCAATAATATTCACCAGCATTGAAACGGCCATAAACAATGATAAGTAAATATTTAATTTGGAAAGTAAAACTATTTTAAAATTGGACATTCCTTGTTGGATATTGGTTATTTAAATTTTCATTCTGCTATCATTTTCACTTCTTACTGATCACTGAATCTGCTTGTCTCGGCGAAGCTTTAGCGAAGACGGAACCTCAGACCTCAGTCTACTTCACTCCCTTTTCAATTAGGAATTTACTATAATTTTGGTCAACAACACAAAAATGATGTTTGATCCACCCTCTAAGAAAGGCTGAAACACTTTCTACATTAATATGTTTAGAATCTTTATTTAATTCTTTAACTTTATTTAAAATAGCAGTGTGTATCTTCTTATGTTTCTCTTTATCAGGATAATTGTAAGTATCAAACAATTTTTCTTCATGGGTAAAGTGATGAACAGTGTAATCAAAAAGATCATCAAAAATTTGAGATATACTCTCTCTGGCTGTTCCCCTTACAGATGAAGCTTCTAATTTATTTATCAAGTCAACGATATTTTTATGCTCTTTATCAATTGATACAATACCTACGCTGAATAAAGATGACCATTTCATCTGTTTATTTTTAGTTTCACCTGAAGTTTTTTCAGCATTTGAGTTAATAATAAGTATGACCGATTTATGTGCTTTTTCATCTTTAGAAAAATCTGTAACGACTGTTCCATCTAAATTTATAATTCCGACAGCATTAACAGCAGATGTTTTATTAATAATCTCATTTACTGTTATTTCATTATCATCAAAATGTTCATAGACTTCTATACTGTAACCTAAAACACCTGTATTGGATAGATTGACTTCTTTAATACAATTTTTACCTGATCCGCTGAGAGCAGCTTTTGCGATCTGAACTCCTCCTAATCTTTCTGGATAAACAACATTATCCGCACCTGCGCTGATCATTCGATGCTCAATTTCAGGGTCATTACAGCATATTATTATATGGATATTTGGGTTAAGTTCACGTCCGGCCAGTGTTATGAATAGATTAACAGAGTCATCTTCGCAACATGCGACCAACCCTTTGGCTTGCTCAATTCCGGCAGCTATTAATGTTGCATCATTAGTAGGATCATCATTTATTAAGGGGTAATCACGTAATTTCGCATAACTCAACGTATTATCATCATCATCAATTATAAGGAATGGTATATTCTCCTCTGATAATTTATAACATATTCCTCGTGAAATTCTGCTAAAACCACAAATTATATAGTGATTGTTTAGTTTTTCCGGTACTAACATTATTATGATTCCTTTTCAAATCATCCACTTATTTAAAAAAAGAAGCTCCGACCACCAGACTTCGTTTTTCAAACTACGCCCCGGCAAGCTGACCTCCGATTACTCCGCTCCCTTTCCCTTTAAGTAAGCACTGTACTTCATATCTTCTTCCATTATATGATGCTTTATCCACGATTTCAGAAAAGCAGTAATACTATCTGGAGATATTACGTTTTTCTGCTTATCTAAATCTTTAACTTTATCTAAAATTTCCTGGTGAATTTTTCTATGCTCAAGTAATTCTGGATAATCATACTTTTCAAACAACTCTTCTTCATGTTCAAAATGAACTAATACATATTCATAAATTTCTTCAAATACCTGAAAAATCACACTTCTTGTATCTCTATTTTTACTGGATAGTTCAATTTTATTAATCAAACCTACCAGATGTTTATGCTCTTTGTCTATACTGACTATCCCAACACTCATACCTGAACACCAGACAAGAGTTTCATGTTTGGATAAGTCTTCAAAATTAATGTTTTTTACCAAAATTACAGAATCGTTATTAGATACAATTGAATTTATAGGAGGGTTTTCAATGATTTCTTCATTGCTCACTTTTAGAGCTACAGCTTTTATTGCAGATGTTCTTTTGAGAATACTGTCTATTGTTATATTTTCATCTTCGAAGTGCCTGTAAAACTCTAAATAAAAGCCATGAACATCTCTATGGGTTACTTCTTTTTTTATATTCCCAATATCTTTTGTTGAATTTTGATAAATTATACTGGCAATCTGCTCCCCGCCAAGCTTAAGTGGATATACAACATTGTCAGCTCCGGCTCTAATCAATCTATCTTCAATCTTGGGATCAATTCCCCTTACAATTATATTTATATCTGGATTCAATTCTCTTGCAGCTAGAGCTATATATAAATTATTAGAGTCTGAATCATTACACGCAATGAGGCCTTTTGCTTCTTCAATTTTTACTTTCTTTAATGTTGAGTTCTTCGTTGGATCTTCATTGATATATAAAAAGTCGCTTATATCACTTAAAGCAACTGCTTCCTCATTGCCGAAGTCTACTACAACAAAAGGAACATTTTCTTCTGTAAACTTCTGACAAATCCCTTTGGATATCTTATTGTAGCCGCAAATAATATAATGGTCTCTAATTTTTTTCAGCTGCTTATCAAGTTTTTCTTTTCCAAAAATATTTTTTATTTCACGTCCAATGATAAATGAAGCCAATTGACTTGCTGACATTGCAACAACACCGATACCGATACAAATCAGAATTACTGTGAATATTCTTCCGTAAAGTCCTAAATCTTTAGTCTCTCCATACCCAACTGTTGAGATTGTAATTATAGTCATGTAAAAGGATTCAAATAAAGTCCATCCATCCTCAATAAAATAATACCCTAATGTTCCAATAATTATTACGCCAATAACCACAAGTAATATATGGATAATTTTAATATTACTGCTGGTACTTGAATCAGACATATAATTGCTATTCTCCTCTTAAAACTAAAAAATCTAAACACTCAATTTCCAACTAGGAATATCCAATTACTAACGGAAAACTCAACTTGAACATTGGAAATTCCTTGTTGATTATTGGATATTCTATTCCAGTTTCTCTACTGATAAAACTTTTTTGTCTATGGTCTCCAGTCTTAAAAGGATTTACACCTTCTTTTATAATAATTCTTTTTTCTTCCCACCAATTACGCTAATCTCCACTAATTTTAATAAACTCTTTTTTGAATTTCATTAAATCCAAAAAATAATTAGTGCCATTCGTGAAATCCGTGGTTAACTTTTTCTTTTTGCTCACTGATACAACTTGGATAAAATCAAACGGCTCCGTTATCAATTAAATGCTGGGAGTATTTCTTATCTTCAACACTGATGTGGTGTTTAACCCAAGATCTCAATAAAGCTGATATACTCTCAGGTAAAATATATTTTCTCTGTAAGCTTAAATCTTTAACTTTTTCTATTAATT
>CAZGAI010000005.1:0-21416 GCA_964523175.1 uncultured Victivallales bacterium
ATTCTATTTGGACTTTTTATTTTGCCTTTAGCTAGAAAGGGTGTGAGTTCTGGAAGACAGTGTAGGCATTTCTTTGTGGTTTACTGCCATTGGAGGTGCTGTTGCTGGAATATCAGGAATAGTTTTAGCCGGAGGATTAATAGAACTTTATTCAATGCTTGCTACATACAGTCATGTTTTTAAATACTATTATTTATCAATGATTATCTTATTACTTCCGGTATTGTATTTTGCATGTTCTCTTAAGTCATCTTCAACTGACGATTGGCGCATTAAAGATGTTTTGAAATTATTAATAGCACCTTTAAAGATATATTCCTTCTTCTCTATGCATTCTCAAACAAAATACTCTTCCCTGATAGATGAACTTGATAATGTAAATAAACTTCTAGGGATGAGCCCTGATTTATCTGAAAAAAAACTTATCTACTACTTGAAATCACCAGATTATTTTGTTAGAACAACGGCAATGTATTCAATGTATAACTTACAATTAAAAGATGAAATAAAAAGTGCTCTCTTAAATTGTGTTAAAGATTATTCGTCGGTTCATGGACCTGTTGGAGCAATTATTTTAGCAAAGAATAATTTTACAACTGCTATACCTTATTTCAGAAATGGTCTTCATAATGAA
Organism: uncultured Victivallales bacterium; assembly: GCA_964523175.1. Lineage (GTDB taxonomy): Bacteria > Verrucomicrobiota > Lentisphaeria > Victivallales > GWF2-38-69. The sequence goes on from CAZGAI010000005.1 coordinate 635, forward strand.
AATGGCCCCATTGTTTGGGGTAGTATTATGGCACTGGCAATTATGAAAGATAAAGTAAGCTACAAGAAAATAATTCAATTATTTAATGAGGCTGAGAACCAAATTCTTATATATTATTGTGCTATTGCGATCGGTATGATGAGAGATAAAAAAAATCTTAGCTGCCTGTTAGATAAATTATCTTATTCTGCTGCTTTGAGTACAGATGTTGTAAATTCAATCGTTGATTCAGTTACTAAGATTATTTCATGTGATAAAGTCTTCTATAAATATATACGTCTATTAGACCATGATCATGATAAAGGAATATCAGGCCTTATAGATATAATTGACTGCAGTAGGGTGCCGGGATTACCTGACACACCCGAGACATTAATAGTAAATTCCTTAAATGAAAATGATGAGACTAAAAGAAAAAAAATATTTATTAACTATCTCAAAGCTGCTTTAGAGCTGGATACTCCTGAAATGAAAGAATTAATTCTATTCAAGAATTACTTAACTAAAACAAAACCAGACCTTATTAGTAATAGACTTGTTGCATCTATTTTTATCAAAATTTTTGGTAAAACTGAAACAGCAGATGAGGATGTTAAGCAAAAAGAAAATATAATAGCTCTAAACAGGGTAGAAAAACCAGCTAAACTTACTGCAGCAATTATTTTTCTTAGTTTTTCATATTTTTTACATGCATTGAATAGAAGTATTGATCTTAGCAATATCACAGGAATTACACAGTATTATGTTGTGAATATTTTGGTTTTGGGCTTGGTTTGTGTTACCTGGCTAACTTATCTAATTAACAAAGGTAAAAACTGGGCACGTTTATTTCTATTGATTTATTTTATTTTCCTCATTCCCAGAGTAATTAATGATATGTTCAATTATGTAACGTTTGACCCTATAGCTTATGCTCATCAATGTGTACAGGTAGTTTTCCTTATATTGGGTATTATTTTTTTATTTAGCAAGGAATCTTCTAATTGGTTTAAAAGTATAAAACTTGAAAAAAACAATACACATGCAGTTTGCCGGAGCTATAAAGTTTCTTCTATTTTCTTCTATATTTCTTTGGGTTTAGCTGGTTTGAATATGTTCACAGTGTTTCATGGATGGCAGGCTTTTGATAAATTCATTTCACATTCTTCATTTAATTTTATCTCATTTGTTATTGAAAATGCTCTTATGTCCTTTGCTATAAATATATTATTTATACAAGCAATCAGAAATGGCAGTAAATTAGCAGGAGTTATCTATTTAGCATTAATCGTCTTGGCTGCATATGTTAAGGATTATGCTATAATCCTGGGCTTTGTTCCATACCCTTTCTTTTATCCTTGGGTTACGCGGATAGTCCTTCAAATAGTTGCATTTATTATATTGTTTCAGAAGGATATTGTTAGTGTTTATAATAGATTGACAAGGAAAACTTGAATTAATTTTGAGGAAAGATGTTAATAGGTTACTTAATAATGAGCTAATGTGATTTTTGCATGGTTGCAAACAATTAAGGTAGAAATATGCAAACAAAGTTTTTATTCAAAAACCTAACTTTTGAATATATTAAAAAGGAACATCTTCCTTATGGATGCGAATAAAGGCTCTAATAAGATAATGTTAAAGTGCGGATTTAAGCTTGAAGGGTGCCAGAGAAAGTATTGGTTCAAAAATGGTAAATATTCTGATAATATATTACTTGGAATATTAAGGGGAAATTGGAGTTGTATAAAAAATAATAAAACAGAATTTTAAATATAAAATGTCTATGCTGTTCTCCCTTTATTGCCTCGGCTGTGACCCTGTTCTTAAATACGCCTGAGACGATTAAAATTTGGTGTCATGCCGTTTCTCATGATCTTTACCTCCTGGATAATATTATAACATCTAATGTTTATTTAGACAATCATATACTTATAGCTACTGCTCCAAAAAATGGGGAAATTACATTAACAACCACCCCTAAAATTTAACTCTTTAAAATACAAAAAACTTAAATTCTGATTGATTTATTTGCTAAACAGAATACTATTAATTTCCAATTTGCAGAACTGAAAGGAAAATATGTTTGTTGATAAATTTACCAGAGGTTATGACAGTAGTGTTAAAGATAAATTGACATCTGTTAAGCCATTTAATATAGATCTTTTGTTGTCTTCAGATGGAGATATATCAAATGATTATTATGATTATAATAATATTGGTTTATTTACTATTGATGATCAAATTTTTATATTTGATCCTTATAAAGGCTATCTTTATAAATACGACCCCCTAATAGATAATCAGGAGATCATTAATAGAAATAGTGATCTCCGATATTATGTAGGGTTTGCGTTTCGAAACGATAAATATTATTTTATTCTTCCACAGCGATTCCTGGAATTTGATAGTAACCTGAACTTTATAAGAGATTGGGAACTTACAATAGCTCCGGATAGTTTTACTGTTGATGGTGAAATTTTTTATTTTTATGTGAGAGATGAGTTTAAAGTCCATAGAGGTAAAATCAGTTACGAAAGTGACTTTGTTGATTTAATTGACAGTTATGAAGTTGAAGGGATAGGGCATAAAGGTTTAGCCATCGAAGACGATAATTTATGGCATTGTGACAGTATTAATAATGTTGTATATTGCTGTGATAAAAACACAGGTATTTCGAAGTTTACTATTCCAACACCATTTCTACGACCTATAGGTGTTACAATTCTAAACAGTGATATCTATATTTGTTATGAAGGAAAAACATTTATCCATCTCAAAAAATGTGCCAAAGTGGAAACAGTAGCCGGCGAACGTTATAGAAAACCTTTCATTCATAGATTGAACTATAAAAGGTTCTACGAAAAGAATAAAAAATATTTAATTTCAAATCCATTTTTAGTTGAATTTGTCTATACCCTTGAGGGGAATGTTTTATATAAAGAAGATCAATTTAACGATGTTTTCGCAAGAATTGCACTTCCTTATAATACAGATAGACAGGAACTGATTTCTGTTAAACATATTGGATTACCTTTTGAAGTTGTCGATGACAGCGGTATTAAGATGGCTCAGTTTAACGTCGGTGAATTAAATGAAAGTACAAACATATTATTTGGGTATAAAGCTCTGATAAAACTATCAGGAATTAAATATGAATTAGATCATGAAAAATATAAGAAATCTATGATTGATTATGGAGATGATGATATAAAGAAATACCTGAATTATGATAACGACCTTGATATGGATGATATTGGTGTACAGAAGTTTGCTGAAGTTGCCGAGTCTGATAATATAATTGATATAGTAGAAAAAGTCAGGCAGAAAGTTTATAGAACAGTAAAATATGACTATGAACTTGTTAGTTCCAGTTATCCCCGGGACATAATTTATGAAAGATCAACAGGTTGCGGGGGATATTCTAAGCTTATATTAGCATGTTTAAGGTTAAATGGAATTCCTGCCAGAGATAGCGGTAAGTACAGTTGTCAATCTGAAACCTTTACTCAGTATGAAAATGAAACAATTGTTTTTAATCACAGTTGGCTGGAATTTTATTTGCCGGGAATAGGCTGGATTCCTATTGAAGGCAGTCGTGATGGTTACATGTTTAATTATAGACATAGAGAAAATGGCTGGCTTGGTATTGATTGGACTCATATAGAATGTCTGACAAATAGCAATAGAAATTTTGAGTATGCCTTTGATAAGGAGATCCAAAATCGTTTTGGTATTGGAGGGCTTCTCGCAAATAACCCTTCATATAGAATATTAGGAGAGTTTGAAGAGATTTAAAAGTTAGAAAAACTGAACTCAAAAAAACTATTTACTCCAATCTTAAAAATGAATCCGATTTTTTTTGTCTTTTTATTTTGTAGCTGCCGTCAAAGAATATTTCTATTTACATGTATAATTAAATTCATATACGTCTTAAATAACATATACTGTAAACGGTAGAGTATTATCGCTTCGCTTTGCCGTATTTAAAGCTAAATGTTAAGATCCTTACCGACGAAAGTATAACAGGTATTCCAGCTAAAACCCTGGAATATCTATATTAAGGAGAATGACTTATGTACTTATATAATGATTTTATGGAAAAGCTTAACAACAACCCGGTTGTTCCTGTTGTAGCTGTAGAGAAAAAAGAAGATGTTCTTCCTTTGGCAGAAGCGTTAATTAACGGTAACTGCAAAATTATTGAAATTACTTTAAGGACGAAAGAAGGGATTGATGCAATAAGATTGCTTAAAAAAAGCGATATGGACATTCTGGTTGGTGCAGGAACTGTAACCAATACTGATCAGTTTAAAGAATTAGAAGATATTGGTGTGGATTTTATTGTTTCACCCGGAGGAACAGATCAAATGTTGAAGTACGCAGCTGAATCTACAATGGATTATCTGCCCGGTGTTATGACATCAAGTGAGATATTAAAAACTATGACATATGGTTTTAAAATACAGAAATTATTTCCAGCAATGATTGCAGGGGGAGCAAGTGCGCTGAACGCATATTCAAGTGTATATGGTGACATAAAGTTCTGTCCTACAGGCGGTATAAACAGTGAAAACTTTGTTGATTTTCTCTCTCTGTCAAATGTTTGTGCAATTGGTGGTACCTGGATAGCTAAATCATCAGATATTAATAACCATAATTGGGATGTTATTGAAGAAAGGGCAAAAGTTATTAATACAATGTTAAGGGAGCGGTAAGTTAATGTATAACAAATAGGAGATTAAACATGGAAAAAATCGTAACATTAGGCGAAATTATGTTAAGACTGGCAACGCCTGAGAATTCCAGGTTTGTCCAGTCAGATATACTTGAGGCTACTTATGGCGGAGGTGAAGCTAATGTTGCTGTTTCTTTGGCAAATTACGGATATAACTCATATTTTGTTACAAAGCTTCCGCAACATGAAATAGGGCAGGGAGCAGTTAATTCATTAAGAAAATTAGGTGTCAATACTGATTTTATTATTCGCGGAGGAGATAGGGTTGGAATTTATTTTCTGGAAACCGGTGCATCAATGAGGCCTTCAAAGGTAATATATGACAGAGCTCATGCAGCAATTGCAGAAGCTGAGGTAAAAGAGTTTGATTTTGATGAAATATTTAAAGATGCTGACTGGTTTCATTTCACAGGAATTACACCTGCTTTAAGCAAAAAAGGAGCTGCATTGACAGAGGCTGCGCTTATTGCCGCGAAAAGACATAATGTAACTGTATCTGTAGATTTAAATTTTAGGAAAAAACTTTGGACCTCTGAAGAAGCTCAGAAAGTTATGACAAAGCTTATGCAGTATGTTGATGTCTGCATTGGAAACGAAGAAGATGCAGAAAAGGTCCTTGGATTTAAACCCGGCAGTTCCGATATTACCTCCGGAGATTTGGAGATTGACGGTTATAAGTCAATATTTAAGCAGATGGTTGATAAGTTCGGGTTTAAATATGTTATATCTTCATTAAGAGAGTCATATTCGGCATCTGATAATGGATGGTCAGCTCTTATCTATGACGGCAGTGAATATTATCATTCCAGAAAATATGATATTAGAATTGTAGATAGAGTTGGCGGTGGTGATTCTTTTGCCGGCGGTCTTATCTGCGGTTTACTGGATGGAAAAAAGATGGAAGATGCTTTAGAATTCGCTGTAGCTGCATCCGCATTAAAACATACTATTCCTGGTGATTATAATTTAGTATCGAGAGAAGAGGTGGATACTTTGGTCGGTGGTGATGCCTCTGGAAGAGTACAGAGATAAATTGTAGAGACGATACATGCCAAGATGTGTATGGCACAAGTCTTTCCCTGCGAGCGGGAACAGCTTTTGAGTCTGGGTTAGTACTTTTGATACAGTTCTGACCTGTCAGCCGGTGGTATAATCCGATTGACATATGGAATAATAAATTTTTAATTTAATTATATATATTTTAGCTGAATCTACAGATAAATGAGAATCTTAAAAACAGAATTGCGGTTGTTACCGGTGGTGGAGGTGTTCTTTGCGGAGCAATGGCACGGGAACTGGGAAGACAGGGCGTAAAGGTTGCTGTTCTGGATTTATTAAAAGAAAACGCAAAGAAAGTTGCTGCAGATATTGAAGCAGCAGGTGGGACAGCAATTGGACTTAAATGTGATGTACTTAATAAAGAAAGCGTTGAAGCCGCAGATAAAGAAGTATACTCAGTTTTTGGTAACTGTGATATTCTTATAAATGGTGCAGGTGGTAATCATCCAAAAGGTTCTACAACAAATGAAACACTTAATATTGCAGATATTTCTAATTCAGGCGTTACAAGCTTTTATGATATGACTCCTGAAGGTTTTAACTTTGTCTTTAGCCTGAACTTTCTGAGTGTTTTAATTACTACTCAGGCCTTTTCAAAAAGAATGATTAGTAATAAGGGAACGATTATCAATATATCATCAATGAGTGCACCGTGCCCTATGACAAAAGTACCTGCCTATAGTGCTGCAAAGGCCGCTATCAATAACTTTACTCAATGGCTTGCAGTTCATTTGGCTCCAGAAAATATTAGAGTTAATGCGATTTCTCCGGGCTTTTTTGAAACAACACAGAATGCTAAACTTTTAAGAAATGATGATGGTAGTTTAACAGAGAGGTCTGAAAAAATATTAAGTCAGACTCCAATGAAAAGATTTGGAAATCCAGTTGATCTTATGGGAAGTATAATATGGCTGTTAGATGATAGTATGTCTGGTTTTATTACAGGGATTACTGTTCCTATTGATGGTGGGTTTATGAGTTACTCTGGCGTTTAAAGCCAAATCAATTATTTTAGGAAAAATAGATTATGAAAAAATTTATGGGTGATGATTTCCTGCTGCAGAATGAAACTGCTGTGAAGATTTATAATGATTTTGCAAAAGATATGCCGATACTGGACTATCACTGTCATATTTCTGCAAAGTAAATAGCCGAAGATAAGATGTACAGTGATATTACAGAAATCTGGCTTGGAGGTGATCACTATAAATGGAGAGCAATGCGCAGTAATGGTATAGATGAAGACTATATAACCGGTACAAAAAGCAGTAAAGAGAAGTTCATCAAATGGGCAGAAACTATGCCTTATTGTATCGGTAACCCTTTGTACCACTGGACACACCTTGAATTAAAAAGGTATTTTGGAATAGACAAAACTTTATCTCCTGACACAGCAGAAGAAATTTGGAACATCTGTAATCAGAAACTACAGACACAAGAGTTTTCTGCAAGAAATATTATTAGAAGATCAAATGTTAAAGCTCTATGCACTACTGATGACCCACTTGACTCCCTTGAATATCATGCAAGAATAAAGGAAGATAGTAGTTTTGATGTAAAAGTTCTTCCGGCGTTCAGACCTGACAAAGTTATCAATATCCATAAAAGTGAAGATTTTTTTGCATGGATTGGAAAGTTAGCTGAAGTAACAAACAGTGATATTACAAATCTGGGCTCTCTTCTCAAAGCATTAGAACAAAGAATCGACTTTTTTCATGACGCCGGGTGCCGTCTTTCAGACCACGGACTTGATAATATTGAATACTGTGAATTTACAGATTCTGAAGTTGACTGGATATTGCAGAAAGTCTTAAGCGGAGATGCCGTCAATGAAGTTGAAACTGCTAAATATAAAGCAAAAATACTGCTGTTTCTGGGAGAGGAATATGCAAAACGCAATTGGGTAATGCAGTATCATATTGGTGTTACAAGAAACAATAACAGCAGAATGCATGAAAAACTTGGTGCTGATACGGGATTTGATGCAGTTGGAGACTTTAGCTTTGCCCAGAATCTTTCCAAAATTATGGATGCTTTGGAGACCAAAGGTATGCTTCCTAAAACAATACTATATAATGTCAACCCTAAAGATAATTTTGTTATTGGTGCTCTTATAGGATGTTTTCAGAATAGAACAATTCCGGGTAAAATTCAATTTGGTGCAGGGTGGTGGTTTAATGATCAGAAAGATGGTATGGTTCAGCAGATGGTTTGTTTAGGTAACCTGGGACTTCTTGGGAGATTCATTGGAATGCTGACTGACTCTAGAAGTTTTCTCTCATATACACGGCATGAATATTTTAGAAGAATATTCTGCAATCAATTGGGAGAATGGGTTGAAAACGGCGAATACCCGAATGATCAGAAATACCTGAAAGAAATCATTGAAGGTGTTTGCTTTAATAATATTAGTAAATATTTGAATATTAATTAGAGCCTGTCTGTAAAGCTCTTTTTAACACCACGAAGTTCACGAAAAATACGAAGAAAAAACTTAAATATTCCTTTGTAAGGTATTATATTGTAGTGATTTATAATATACTTTAAGGGAAGATTAAAAAATATTTTGAAAAGCAGACAGATCTTTTAAGTGTTGAATTTAAAGAACATGATATTTGGGCTTTAAGTTCTGTACTGGACTATGTACACCACCGGTAGGAACATGTTTATTTGCCGGCTATTAAGCTATTCGTTTATCAGGAGGTCAGCACTTTAGTGATGCCCTCAAATCTGAAGCCGACAACGAACACGACAACGCTTGCTTTTAACGAATAACAAATAATCGGTAACGATTAACAAATGTAGTTTCATTAGAGTACATATGGAGTATACCATGACAGATAAACAATTAAATCGAAAATTATTAAATGATGGGGTTTCTTGTCCGGAAGATGTTATAATTGGTGAAAAAACCAGTTTTCCGGTTAAGGTTCTTCAGTTTGGAGAAGGAAATTTTTTACGGGCGTTTATTGACTGGATGATAGATGTTTTAAATTCAAAGGATTTATTTTCTGGATCAGTTACAATAGTGCAGCCAATTGAAAAGGGGCTTGCAGGGCTTATTAATGAACAGGACGGTCTTTATACTTTACTGACACGCGGTATCCAGAATGGTGAAGTAGTAGAGAAGAAACGGTTGATTACATGTGTTAAAAACTGTATTGATCCGTATGAAAATTGGCAGGATGTTATTTCTACTGTGAAGCAGGTTGAGTTACGGTTTATATTTTCAAATACAACTGAAGCCGGTATTGCATATATCCCTGAATCATTTACTCCAGGAGGATGCCAGAATACATTTCCGGCCAAATTAACTTCACTTCTTTATGAACGATATTTACATTTTAAGGGCGACATAGGCAAAGGATTAATAATTTTGCCCTGTGAACTTATTGCGGAAAACGGGAAAACATTGAAGAAATTTGTTCTTCAGTATGCTGCTGATTGGAACCTTGAAAAGGGTTTTTCTGGCTGGCTTGAAAATGCTAACTATTTTTTAAGTACCTTAGTTGATCGGATTGTTCCGGGATATCCTGTTAACGAAGCTGAAAAAATTCAAAAAAATCTTGGATACAAAGACAAACTTATTGATACATCTGAAATATTCCATCTGTTTGTGATAGAAGGTCCGGGGGAACTGTCTAGAGAACTACCGTTTGCTGAGGCCGGCCTGAATGTTGTATGGACAGATGATATGGTATCATATAGAACACAGAAAGTAAGATTTTTAAACGGGGCTCATACTTCAAGTGTGCTGGTCTCTTTTTTAAGCGGACTTGATACTGTTGGCGAAATGATGGATGATGAGGTTTTTGGGAATCTCGTGAAGCAGATTGTGTTTGATGAGATTATGGTTTCTCTTGATATGGATGAAAAGACAATGAAATCTTATGCCAACTCTGTTCTGGAAAGATTTAGAAACCCTTTCATTCGTCATGAACTAATATCAATTTCATTAAATTCTGTTTCCAAGTGGAAAGTACGTGTAATGCCGACGCTTCTGGGTTATTTTGAGAAGAAGAAGCGTTTACCGCCAGGCGTAGCATTTTCACTCGCAGCACTGATCGCGTTTTATCGAGGAAAGATGATTGATGGTAAATATTTCGGAAAACGTAACGGTAAGGAATATCAGATAAGTGACAGCAGTGATGTATTGGAATTTTTTAATAATATATGGAATGCCGAGACAGTAGACAATAACAAAATAGCAAAAGCTGTATTGAAAAATCAAAATTTTTGGGGACGTGATTTAACACAGATTAATGGTTTATCGGAATTTGTTGCCACTGCCCTGAAGAATATATTATCAATAATCCATTAAATTGGTAGGATGACAAATATTATGGAAAAAAAATATTTAAAAATACATAAGACAGATAATGTGGCAGTTGCGTTGGAGAATATTGCAGCCGGAGCATCAGTAGATATTGACAACCTCAGCATTATAATACAAAAAGATATTTCGCGTGGACATAAATTTGCGATTTCTACAATCAGTAAGAATGACAGCATCATTAAATATGGTTGTCCTATTGGGTATGCATTATCCGAAATACAGTCGGGAGATCATGTTCACGTACATAATATTAAGACCTTGTTAAAAGGTACTAAAGATTATACCTATACGGCGGATTTTAAATTTCATGATAAAGTTGAAAATGTTCAATGTTTTGATGGATTTATGCGTCCAAATGGTGATGTTGGAATTCGAAATGAACTCTGGATAATACCTGCTGTTGGATGTGTTAATAAAATAGCACAAATGCTTGAACGGAAATATTCCGTACGGATTCAAGATGTTGACCCCCTACCGAAAATTGATGGCATTTATTCATTTGAACATCCATATGGCTGTTCACAGCTTGGTGACGACCATCTTAAAACCCAAAAGATACTTGCTGATTTAGTAAAACATCCAAATGCAGGTGGTGTATTGGTTGTCGGACTTGGTTGCGAAAACAATACAATGGACAGCTTTAAAAATGTTATCGGTGATGTTGATCCTCAAAAAGTACGATTCATGGTTGTTCAGAATGTTGAAGATGAACTGGAGGAGGGGATGAAACTACTGGATGAATTAGCTGAATATGCCGGTTCATTTAAAAGAGAGTCTGTTCCTGTTTCTAAATTGAAAATAGGGTTGAAATGCGGGGCTTCTGATGGTCTTTCCGGGATTACTGCTAACCCGTTAGTTGGTGCTTTTTCAGATAAGCTTATTGCCCTTGGCGGAACAACCGTACTAACAGAAGTACCGGAAATGTTCGGTGCTGAAGAACTGTTAATGAACAGGTGCCAAAATGAAGATATTTTTAATAAATGTGTAAAGATGGTTAATTCATTTAAAGAATATTTTATTAGATATAATCAGGCTGTATACGAAAATCCTTCTCCCGGCAATAAAGATGGCGGAATTTCGACTTTGGAAGATAAATCTCTCGGCTGCACCCAAAAAGGTGGTAGCAGTTCTGTGATGGATGTTTTGGAGTATGGAGATATTCTTAAAACATCGGGGTTAAACCTGCTTTTTGGTCCGGGAAATGATATTGTAGCTGTTACTGCTCTTGCTGCTGCCGGATCGCATATTGTTTTGTTTACTACCGGTAGAGGAACACCTTTTGGTGGGCCGGTTCCAACACTTAAAATTTCTTCAAACAATGAATTGGCTAATCACAAGAAGCATTGGATTGATTTTAATGCCGGGACTCTTGTTGGCAATAGCAATATAGATGACCTGAGTGATGAATTATTGAAGTACATAATTGATGTTGCAAGTGGAAAAATAATTGCATCTAATGAAAAAATGGGATATCGTGAAATTGCAATTTTTAAATATGGAGTAACATTGTAATTATGAATTACGAATTGACAGAAATTATAGATATGATGCTAGTTATGTCTTCAAGTCTGAAATATGTTTAGCTTCAGAGGAACGTTTATCTGTTGGCCTATGTTCGACAGTTTTAAATGGGAAGAAACTGGTAATGTAGAGACGCATTGCATGCGTCTGACACAGCATAACGGCATGCAATACTGAGACGCAAACATTGCGTCTCTACAATCGAGCTGTATGCAAATCAAATATTTTTCAGGAGAGCCCTATCCAAGTGCTTTGGTTTTATCAGAAAGAAACTAAGACTGCGGATAAAGTAAAAAGACACTCCGTGTCGTTTCAGGAGAGAGGATATAGATGATAGTTAAGGGATATGATGTTTTAAGAGAGTCCGCTGTTGAGTTGACTTTACATGGCGGTTGTATTAAAGAATTAAAAAAGATAGATGAAAAAAGACTTCCATTCATTTCAACTGGCTTTGTAGATTTACAGGTCAATGGTTATTGCGGGGCTGATTATAGTTCGACAAACCTGACATTAGATGATATATACAGCATCGTTTCGGAGCTTACTGCAGCCGGTACTACTTGTCATCTCCCTACAATAATTACGGGAGATATTAATAAAACTATAAATAATGTTCGCAAAATTATTTCAGCTGTTAAAAGAAGTAAATATCTTAGAAATGCGATAGCCGGAATTCATCTTGAAGGTCCTTATATTTCCCCTGTTGATGGTGCTCGTGGCGCTCATGACATCAAATTTGTAAAGAAACCAAATATTGATGAACTTCATAAACTGCAAAATGCTGCAGAGGGTATGATAAAAATAGTAACCATTGCACCTGAAATAGAAGGTGCCTGTGAATTTATAACTGAAGCAGAAAAGTTAGGTATTAAAATAGCGATGGGGCACAGCAGTGCTAAGCCTGATGATATTAAAAAAGCTATTTGTTCAGGTTTATCTCTTTCAACTCATCTAGGAAACGGGATAGTACAGACAATTGATAGAAGAGAAAATCAGCTTTGGATGCAGTTGGCAGATGATAGAATAAAAAGCGGTATTATATCTGATGGGTTTCATTTAACCCGAGAGCAGTTGATAGTATTCCAAAGAGCCAAGTCTTTGGATAATATTTTTCTTGTCAGTGATGTCGGGCCAATGGCAGGAAAAGAACCTGGAGTTTACAAATGGGGGAATATAGATGTTGAAGTTCATAAGGATGGTCATTTGGGACTTCATGGAACTCCTTACCTAGCAGGTGCCGGACATCTTCTTGACTGGTCTATCGCGCATTTTATGGATTATACTGGAAACAGTTTAAAGAAGATACTTCCAACCGTGACTGATACTCCATCTAAAATAATAGGGAAAAATATATCATTAAATTTAGGGAAACCGGCAGATATAATTCTGTTTAGATATAATGAAGGTGATTTGAGGTTAACTATTGAGCAAACGATTATTGACGGAAGAATTGTATTTAATAAATAGTAAAGGGAAATATGAAAAAAATATTCAATCTAACACACTCGAAAACTAAACCAGCCAGACTTGTAGAAGCTGCAAAAAATGACATTAGAAAGTATTTAAAGAGAGAGCGAAAAAAAACATTATCTGAAGGAGCTGATTATTGGGATTTTGACTGTAAATTCGGACCCACTCCTGAAGAATCTAAGATGATTCATTGGTCTGAAATTAGCAAATTTATAGATGAAGCTAATGAACAGCAGTTGGAATCATTTTATGTGGAAATATTGGTTAAACCAGGTCATCGAAAAACTAAACCTGCTGAGCTCTAAAGAGCAGGGGGTGTTCTAGTTACAGGGTGTCAAAGGTTTTCAGGCAAAAGTGAGCAGTAAACAGACATCGGTGATCAGTTTTTTAGATACTTCTCTACTAAAATAGTTTATAAGTATCGATAACTATACTGATAACTAATCACTTTTCACTGAAAACAGACCCCGGGTGTACTTTTCATACGGGCTCTAGTAAGCAGCCCAGCTTTTATTATATTTAGACAGTATCTTTTTGTGAAATATTACCGATTTGAGTACATCTCTTTATAATAGTTCTGGTAGTTTCCTGAAGTAACATTATCAAGCCATTCCCGGTTGTCCAAATACCATTTTACAGTTTCTTCCATTCCTTCTTCAAAAATGACAGAAGGTTTCCAACCGAAAGATTTCATGATTTTACCGGCATCAATTGCATAACGCCTATCATGTCCCGGTCTGTCTTTTACAAATGTTATCAGGGATTCGGGTTTATCAAGAATTCTTAACATCGTTTTAATCAGTTCAAGGTTTGTTTTTTCATTACATCCACCAATGTTATAAACTTCTCCATTTTTACCCTTATTGAAAACTGCCCAGATAGCAGAACAGTGATCATGGACGTATAGCCAGTCTCGAATCTGCATGCCGTCACCGTAAACAGGTATTGCTTTATTATTGAGCATATTATAAATACATAACGGGATCATTTTTTCAGGGAACTGATATGGCCCATAGTTATTTGAACAGCGGGTAATGACAGTATTCAGCCCAAATGTATGGTGATATGCATGAACAAAATGATCTGCAGAAGCTTTACTTGCGCTGTATGGTGAGTTAGGTTTGATATTAGTACCTTCAGTGAACATTCCTTCACTGCCCAGAGAACCATAGACTTCATCTGTGGAAACCTGAAGATAACGCTGAACACCAAACTTATTTGCATTGCGCAGCAAATTTAGTGTCCCCATAACATTTGATTTAATAAAAATATCTGGGTCATGGATTGATCTGTCAACGTGTGACTCTGCAGCAAAATTTATTATTCCATCAATCTTATTCTCCTGTATTACATTGGCAACAAACTCATCATTTTGGATATTCCCATGTATAAAGTGATGTTTTGGATTATCTATACAGTCATGAAGGCTACCGAGGTTGCCGGCATAGGTCAAAGCATCTAAATTAAATACATCAATGTCAGATTCCTGACTTAATAGCATTTTTACAAAATTAACTCCAATAAAACCTGCACCGCCTGTTACTAAAATATTCTTCATAATAACTCTCTCTGATTCATTTATTTTGTTTAACTGTTTTAAGCTCTGGGTCTGAGTTTTTATTATTGTTATCTATCAGTTCCATAATTTGATTATCGATTTTTTTTGCGTCTAATATTATTTTTTTCATTTCCTGATTACTATTTATTTCAACAGCCAATCTTCTGTGCATATCCATGACGGACCTGTGAAGTATCTGTAAATCTGGTTTTTCTTTTATGAGTTTTACCCTCAGCTGATACATTTGTAAAGAAATCTTACGTCTTTGATTTTGAAGTTCTTTCATGTTCTTAGCAAAAACTTTTTTATCAGCAGTCTTTCCTGTGTTAACTCCTTGGAATTTTTTTATCTCAGCCTTAGCTTTAGAAGCTTCACTCGCTACATCTGCCTCTTCCTGGCCATCTTTTTTCTTCTGCGCTTCCTGTTCCTTCTGTAAATCTTCTTCTGTTTTGACATCATCTTTATTAAAGGCAAATTTGGAATTGTTATCTGTATTATCTCCAGATGTATTTTGCTCAGGCAAATCTTTTGTTGTAGTATCCTCAGCAATTCCGTACAAATTAAAGGTAAAAGTTAAAGCAAGGATACTTACTAATTTAACAATACCAGACCAGCTACGATACAATTTTGAATAGTCTAGATTTACTGATTCAACTACTTTACATTTACCTGGTTTTCTCATTATCATACCTACCTTGATTAATTTAGTTATTTAGCCTGCCCTGCGTGGCGCGATAGAGCGAAAAAGGGTGATTTAGTGATTTAAAATAACCCAGTCTAGTTATATATTTATAATTTCTTCTTTACTAAAATACTCCAGTAAAGTTTCACCTGCCAGATACAATGATCCGGTAATTAGTACTTTTCTATCATTTTTTATATAAAGGTTTAATGTTTCTTTTAAAGAAGCAGCAACAGAACACGGAACATTACACGCGATATTATTCGCAATATCAAGAATTTTTTTAGGTGAAAAACATGCTCTTGATGAATTAATAGGAATAAAAATAAACTCTTCTGCTATATGAGAAAGTATCTGAATAGCTTTTTCCGGATTTCTTTCTTCCAGGCACCCAAAAATTACAGTAAACTTTTTATTTTTAAAGGAGTTTTGAAGCGTTTCTACTAAAGAGTTAAGACCTTGAGGATTATGAGCTCCATCAAGAATTTTACCGTCTGGAAGCTGCTGAATGCGTCCATACCATTTAAGGTTTTTAATATTATTTAATGCTGTATGTAAGTTAAAGTTAAACTTTATAGATAAAAACTCCAGAACTTTATATGACAGAATCATATTACCCGGCTGTGCTCCTCCGGGCAATGGGAGGTAATATGGCATATCAGTTGCTTTGTCAACAACTGTATTTGTATCAGATATTTTCTTGGCAAAATGCCAGCCTGTTAATGAAAAATCATCTATCTCTTTACTAAATGTGAGAGTTTGTTCATCAACAGAAAAAAATGGAGCAGTTCTTTCTACTGCAATTTTTTTTATAGTCTGAAAAGCAGAACTAGACATCTTGCCGATGAAAACCGGAACTTTATTTTTAATAATACCGGCTTTTTCAAAAGCAATCATTTCTTCTGTATCACCTAAAAATTCTTCATGGTCCAGTCCTATTCCCGTAATAACTGAAACTATGGGAGACACAGCGTTAGTACTGTCCAATCGACCACCTAATCCGGTTTCCCATAAGACAAAATCACATTTTTCCCTGGCAAAATATAGTGCTGCTATTGATACTGTCACTTCAAAAAAAGTAAGTTTTTTGTTCTCAGTATACATCTTTTCAACAACTGGCCAAGTATAATCTATCAGTTCGGCAAAATTCTTTTTGGTTATACCTTTCCCATTAATCCTGAATCTTTCCCTTATCGAAACTAAATGGGGTGAACTGTAAAATCCTACTTTAAAGCCTAAACCCTTTAACGCGGAAGCTAATATAGCACAAACGGAACCCTTACCATTTGTTCCGGCAACATGTATAAATCTTAACGACTTTTCCGGATTGCCGAGATTAGTTAATAACTCCGTTATTTGCTCAAGTCCAAGCTTTATTCCGGCAAACTGTAAGTCATAGAGTTTTTTAGTTTTTTCTGAATAATCAGTCATTTAATTCTTTCAGTACTAATTTAGGTTTTTATATTTCCTAAATCTTTATATGACGGAGTTTCCTGCAGTCAGGGCACATAAAAATATCTGAACCATATAGTATTGCTTTATCCGGAGATTTAGAAACCGTCAGTACATCGTCAGTAACAAACTTAATATGTTCTGGATCATTGTCTGCGACTATAAAGGCTGGTCCTCTTAGTAACTGAAACTTAATTACTGCATTTTCCGGCAGGATAATATGGTCGACATGTTCCCTTGAGTTACTGAAGGCCAGTCCTATTCCGGCTCTAAATATACATCTTGTAATGCTGCGGTAGTAAGCAGTACTACCATGTGCGGTAGCTATCCCGACACAATCACTGGCAACCTCTTTTAAATATAGTTCATCGTTTATCCACACTCTATATCTAATAGCACTCACTTTTTTGGAGTTATGAATAAAAATATCATTGATTCCCAGAATTTCTTTATCACCGGTCTTGCCCGATAATTTTATCAGTTCTGTTTTAGTTAATTTACCAGCCAGTAAATCATCAATCAATACTTCATAGGAGTGATTGGGGCATAAAGGAGAAGTCCTTTTATCTCGTATGGGTAGCTTGGGTATCCCTGGGTATTTTCTTTCCATTCCCAGCAAAGAACCGTCGCCACCATGTGTTACTATTAAGTCAGGATTACCTGCTTTTTCAGAAATTAATTCAATCCCTTCTCTTTTAAACAGAGGTTCAATATCGTCTAGAAAAAAACCTTTTAATAATATTCTCATATCGGATAAATCCTTTCAAAACCTAAATGTGAACTTTTAGTTTCTAATTCATTCTTCCTTCGGCTCACACTTAATTATAAGTAGCAGAGGCTCCGGGGAACAATAATTTCTAAATTTCTTTTGTTTTTCCTGTTAATATATTTATATTTATATAACATAACAATGCCACATTTTATTTTAACAATAAAAACAGCAAGTCAAACTTTCCAGTTATTCAGGCGGACTTGTGTTTTTTTACTTTCTTTTAATGGAAAAATATGATATTGTTGTCAATGTGCAAGTTAAAAATCAACCCCCTACAAATGAATCAGAAAGTTGAGTTACTATGAGTCATATTCTGGATAAAGCTAGAAATGTCATAGATTTGGAACTTGAAGGAATCCGCCGTATCCGCGAACAGCTTGGCGGCGAATTCGAGCTATTAGTAAATGCCTGCAGAACAACTCTGGATAAGGGAGGGAAAATAGTAATTAGTGGAATAGGAAAAAGCGGTCACATTGGTTATAAAATAGCTGCAACACTCGCCAGTACCGGTTCTCCGGCTATTTTTTTGCACCCGGTAGAAGCTATGCACGGTGATTTAGGTATTTTACAGACAAATGATATATTGCTTGCCCTTAGTTATAGCGGAGAAACTGATGAATTACTCCCAATACTACCGTCAGCAAAGCGCCTAGATATCCCAATTGCCGCCATTACCGGTAATCCTGATTCAAAGCTTGCCAAGTGGTCCAATATAGTTATACCTATGCCGATCGGTAAAGAAGCATGTCCCTTTAACTTGGCTCCGACAACATCTACAACAGCACTTCTGATAATAGGAGATGCTTTAGCTATGGTTCTTTTGGATATTCGCGGATTTACGATGAAAGACTTCGGCAGATTGCATCCGGGTGGAGCTATAGGTAGATCAATGACATTAAAGGTCACTGATATTATGAGATCAGATTCTGATCACAGGTTGGTTAAAGTAACCTCCAGTACAACAGTCAAAGAGACAATCTTAGCTATGACCAAAGGTCGAACAGGGTGTGCTATTGTCGTCAATAAGCAGGGAAAGCTTCTTGGGATTTTTACAGACGGTGATTTCAGACGTAATGCCGGTGACCTATCTATTTTAAACAGTCCGGTGAAAAAATTTATGACTGAAAATCCGGTTTCTGTCTTTTCTGATCAGATGGCGGTAAATGTACTTAAATTAATTGAATCCAAACAAGTTGATGACATCGTCGTTATCGATAGAGATAATTTAGTTATTGGAATAGTGGACAGCCAGGATTTACCTGGTCTGAAGTTAATGTAAAGGAAAAATTAATGCATCATTTTATGACAACAGATTTTACAGCAGAATTAATTGGCACAATGGTACTGGTTTTATTGGGAGATGGAGTTGTAGCAAATGTTCTCCTCAAAAAAAGCAAAGGTGAAAACTCCGGGTGGATAGTCATAACTGCCGGCTGGGGGCTGGGTGTTGCGATGGCTGTATATATTACCGGCTGGGTCAGTGGAGCTCAGATAAACCCGGCTGTTACAATTGCATTGGTATCAATAGGTGAGCTTACTCCACTCCAGGCTATTTCATATATAGCAGGACAGATGATCGGGGGGTTTATCGGTGCAATACTTGTATACCTTACCTATTTGGCCCATTGGAGAGAGACAGAAGACCCGGATCTTAAACTTTCTGTTTTCTGTACAATGCCGGCTATTAGAAACAAAGTTGCTAACCTGATTTCAGAAATAATCGGCACAGCTATGTTATTGTTTGGTATTTTAGGCATTTCGAATCACAATAACGGTCTTTCCGGCGGAATGGGACCATTTGCTGTCGGTTTATTAATATTTGCAATTGGCCTCTCGCTCGGTGGTCCTACCGGCTATGCAATCAATCCGGCCCGTGATCTTGCTCCAAGGATTGCACATTTTCTACTGCCGATACCCGGTAAAAGAGACTCTGACTGGGGCTATTCCTGGATACCGGTTGTCGGACCGATTATTGGTGGGATAATAGGAGCTGTAGGATACGAATTCCTCTGTCTGCCGTTATGGTCTTAGAAAGCGGGGGTAGGACTTCCTGTTACTTTAGACCTTAATGAGTTAAGCATTGGCTATAAGAAGAAAATAACAAAATAACATTGTTTAGTATTTTACAGAAATATTTTGTAAAATACTTTAAATTTTTTCTTGCCTTTACGACGCCTTAATATTCTCGGCATAAATGAATTTGTCAAGGAAAAATTTCAGGATAAACATTATCACAGCAACCCCCAAAGTAGCAAGTCCAACCTGAAGGAATGTGTGCGAATAGATATTCAAAACCTGAAGATCACTAATTTTTTCAACTCCTTCCGGGCTGGTTAATGTAGCGACAATTCCCCCTGTTATGCCTGATATAGCTGTTGCAAGAAACCAGATACCTGTTGCAAGGCCCATAAATTTTTCAGGTATAAGCTGTGATATCATAGAAAGTCCGATTGCGGCTATAAGAATTTCTCCCATAGTTACCAGAAAATAAGCACTTACTATCCAGTTGGACGAAACAATACCCTGTGAGTCAGCGAACATTTTTGCAGGAACCAGTATTAGGAATGCTGATGCAGTAAAAACAAGACCAAGTGTGAATTTTGAAGTCAGTCTGATGTTTATTCCCTTTTCATAGAGTTTCTTATATAGTTTTGCCAGAAGCGGTGCCATAATAATAATTGTAACAGGATTTATAACAGTAAACTGTGTTGGATGAACCGGAATTCCCAAAATATTATGATACGAATTATTTTTTGCAAAAAAGAGAAAAGATGTGTACATCTGCTGATACATTGTATAGAAAGCTATTGCAATTAGTGTAAATACAAGAGCAGAAATCATGGTCTTTTTATCACGACTGGGCTGTTTTAAACTAAGAATAAAGAACCCGATAAAAGCTAACCCTACGATAATGAACATAACTACTTTCGTAAGTTCAACATGATGCAATAGAAATGCACAAAGGCAGATACCAGCAAGAGATCCCACAATCACTATTATATACTTTGTGATACTGAATGGATGCATATCAGCTTTTGAACCAATTCCTTTAAAATATTTTTTTCTGGAGTTAAAAAATAACAATCCAAGGAGTAGGCCGAAACCACCAAGGGCAAAACCATATCCCCACCCCCATTTATGTGCAACAAAAGGCGAAAGTATCGTATCATATTAATAATTTGTGGTAAGTATTCGATATAATAATATCTGCTAAT
>CAZGAI010000006.1:0-20784 GCA_964523175.1 uncultured Victivallales bacterium
AGAAGAAATGAAGGCAGCAAATAATACAAGTACCAAAGAAGAAAATTCAAAACTCAAATAATTACCAATATTCAAAATGCAAATGATCGGATATTTTGATGTCCGATGAATATAAAAGATGTTTACCAAAAAATAAAATTTGTGAATTTCATGTTCTCATTGTCGAGAAAAAATAGATTTAAGAGAGGTTTTATATGGAAATGATATGCTTGGATCTGGAAGGGGTTCTCGTACCTGAAATATGGATAAATGTGGCAACTCTTACTGGAATAGAAGAGTTAAAAGCTACTACCCGGGATATACCCGATTATGATGAGTTAATGACTCAACGCCTGCAGATCCTCAAACGCCATAAACTGGGATTAAATGATATTCAGTCTGTGATAGCAAATATGAACCCTTTTCCGGGGGCTGTTGAGTTTCTAGGGTGGTTGAGAAAAAATTTTCAGGTTGCTATTTTATCTGATACGTTTTATGATTTTGCACTGCCTTTAATGCAGCAGCTTGGGTATCCGCTACTGTTATGTCATCGTTTAAAAATAGATGAAGATGGTATGATTGATGATTATGTACTCAGGCAGAAAGATGGAAAACGTGAAGCAGTAAAGGCTTTTCACAACTTAAAGTATCGAGTTTATGCAGCAGGTGATTCCTACAATGATACAGCCATGCTATCAGAAGCTGATGCCGGAATATTGTTTTGCCCTCCTAATAATGTCATTAGGGAATTTCCTCAATTCCCTGTTACAATAGATTATGCGGAACTGCGTGAAGCTTTTGCCCGGGTGAGTGAAAAAGATTTAAGTTAACGCATTACGTGCGAGTTAAAAGTTTTCAGGCTGTAAGGTTATCAGGTTGGAAAGAGCAATCATTAAAAAAATAATTTATTTTTTTTATATCCTAACTTTATCAGGTTAAACCTGATAACTTTAAAAACATCGAGGATTAATGCTTTACGAGCAAGTTCCTATGCTATTAAATAAATTGAAATCATGGATAAGTAATAAAAATGGCTATTAAATTTTTTGCTGATCATAAAGGGAAATTTCTTAAAAACAGTACTGAGTATGGATGTTTTCAGGAATATGATAATTTGGTAATACATGACCATCCTCATAAAGTACTGGTATTTCTCCCAAACTGTTATGATAACAATAAATCTGGTGGTTATCCGGTAGTTTATATGAATGATGGTAATACAGCCTTTGAACCCGGCGGTTTAAGTCCATGGTCATGGGAGGTGGATAAAACTCTATCCTCTTTATGTGATGAAAATATGATTTTTCCTGTTATTGTAGTTGCTATTTATCCAAAAAACAGATCTGTTGAATATTTAGATGTTAAACGGTGGGTTGATCCAACTAATCATATACTTTTCAGAGGAGGGGGTATATCTGAATATTCTGATTTCATGGCTAATGAGCTTAAGCCATTTATTGATGATATTTACAATACGGCCCCATCTCCACGTAAGACAATGGTAATCGGTTCTTCATTTGGAGGGATAGCGTCTTTTCATACTGCTTGTATCTACCCTGGTACATTTGGAATAGCAGGAGTTATGTCTCCTTCCTTTGAAGTTTATGCTAAAAAAGGAGATGTTGATCATATTTCCTTTGCACATGATGTAGAAAAATCTCTTATTAAAAATAGGAAAAAGAAGCCTAAGCTCTGGTTTGATTGGGGAAAACTGGAGCCTCTAGCTCCAGAGCTTATCCCGGAAGTAATTCAGATACTGATAAATGATTATGGCTACGTAGTAGATAAAGATCTTTTCTACATGGAAGATCCTATTGGTACACATGATGAAAGAGCCTGGGCATACCGTTTTAGAATAATTATGGAAAAGTTTTATTCTAAGATATAATGATAACTTAACTACGAATCAATTTTAAGGAAACAAATATGCTTGAAAGGCCTAAAGTTGGCATTGGTGTAGTTATTGTGAATAACGAAGGAAAAGTTCTGGTCGGCAGAAGAAGAGGAAGCCATGCTCAGCTTTATTCTATTCCCGGAGGACATCTTGAATTGGGGGAAACTTTTGAGGAAGCAGCGGTTAAAGAGATTAAAGAAGAGACCGGGCTTGATATTATTGATCCAAAAGTTTTTTGTGTAACAAATAATCTCAGAACATATAGGGAAGAGGGTATACACTATATTTCTGTTTGCCTGGTGGTTAATATATTTAATGGAGAACCGACTAATCTGGAGCCTGAAAAATGTCATGGCTGGAATTGGGTTGACCCCTATAATCTACCCCAACCGCATTTTGATGCCAGTGAGAATGCGATAAGATGTTACTTAGAAAAAACTGTCTGTTTTTGTACCAGTGATAAGTAGTTAAAGCATACTAAGAAGCTTGGTTAGGAGCATTTTCTTTTATAAAGTTTTCCAATTTGCTGAGTATATAACAGATATCTAATCAAATGGCAGTGTCTGAAATACAGCGAAAATGTAAATTGTTAAGCATTCTTTAGATAGAAAACTTTAATCAGTAATCAACCTGGTGGGATGAAGAAGAGTTTTTTGCACTGTTTTCGGTGTTAAATTTATAGACGGTTTCGCCTTTTTTGCAGTAATTAAATTTTTCTCTTGCTATTTTTTCTATTTCAGATGTGTTGTTTTCAATGTTATTGAGTTTTTTACGTAGAATTAAGCATTCGTTTGTTTGTTTTTTAAGCTCGCTCTTAGCTTCCAATTCTCTTTTTTTTATAGTATTGTATTTATGGAAAGCAGGAAAAACAAGAACAACTGCAGCTACGGCTATTATAGCAAGTAATGCAAAAAAAACCATTTGTAAGAATCTTTTCATTTACATTTTTCCTGTTGTAAATATCTGAAATCGCATCTACGCTTCTTAATAGCTAATTTGACGAATTAAAGCTAAGTCTTTTTTGTTGAAGTTAGTCTTAATTCGTCTATAAAAAAACAATCTGAAAATATTTTAATGACAGTCATTTTTTATGAAGGCCATGATATGAATGGTTCATTTAAATGAAAACATTCCGTTGTTTAAGTATCATCATCTTCATCATCTTCATCATCTTCAAAGTCTTTTAAGTCATCATCATAACCATCTTCATAATCATCCTCATATTTCTCGCTGTCATTTGAGCTTCCAAAGATAGTTGATGGTGTAATCATAGAACCACATTCCGGGCAGCATCCTTCTTCTGCTTCTACTGACGAGACTCTAACTTCTGCATCACAATACGGGCAAACTACAGTTTCCATTTCTTTTACTTTTTCTCCAATTTTATTGTTTATATTTTCTTTTAGTCTTTAATATTAATACAAATCTAATTTTGTCTTTATATTTGTTTTTTCGTTTATTTAAAATGCTGTTAAAAAGAACATATTATAAAGCAAATCCAAATACTTTTATTTTACCAAATATATTAAAGTATTCATCAAATTTTTCAATAGGAAATATATTATTTTTTATAAAAAATTGAATTATATATGCAGTGTCATTAAAAATTCAATATTATTTTTTATTTTTTTCATTTTACTTATTACTAATTCCATGGCCTCAACGGCTGGTACGCCGTTTAATGCTTTTCGTAAAGTCCAGACTTTTTGCAATTCGTCAGGATGCAGTAGGAGTTCTTCTTTTCTTGTACCGCTTTTTTCTACATTAATAGCTGGGTAAACACGTTTATCTACCAGGCGTCGGTCAAGGTTAAGTTCCATGTTTCCAGTGCCTTTAAATTCCTCAAAGATAACCTCATCCATTCGGCTGCCGGTATCGATAAGTGCTGTTGCGATGATTGTTAAGCTACCGCCACCTACATCTTCTATGTTTCTAGCAGCACCGAAAAATCTTTTGGGTTTATGGAGTGCATTTGCATCTACACCTCCGGAAAGAATTTTTCCACTATGCGGCTGTAAAGTATTATACGCTCTTGCAAGTCTAGTGATACTATCCAAGAGTATTACCACATCCTGTTTATATTCAACCATACGTTTGGCTTTTTCTATAACCATTTCAGCCACCTGTATATGCCGCTCAGGCGGTTCATCGAACGTAGATGATACAACTTCAGCTGAAACAGATCGCTTCATGTCTGTTACTTCCTCAGGCCGTTCATCTATTAAAAGGACTATAAGGTAGACTTCTGGATTATTTTTTGATATGCTGTTGGCTATTTTTTGAAGGAGGACCGTTTTACCTGTCCTTGGAGGTGCAACAATAAGGCCTCTCTGCCCTTTCCCTATCGGAGTGATCAGATCTATAATCCTTGTACTTATTTCATTTGGGTCGTGTTCTAAGACAAGGCGTTCAGTAGGAAAGTAAGGTATAAGTGATTTAAAGGGTATTGTAGTTTTCTTTTTATCCGGAGTATCATTGTTTATAGTCTCTACCTTCAGCATTGCAAAAAAACGTTCTTTTTCACGAGGCTGTCTTATTTGACCGGCTACGAAGTCTCCAGTTTTTAGAGAGAATCTTCTTATCTGCGATGGACTTAGATAAATATCTTCAGGGCAGGGCAGGTAGCAGTAGTTGGCAGACCGGAGAAACCCGAAGCCGTCAGGTAGTATTTCCAAATAGCCACTACCGTACATTAGTCCACTTTTTTCTGCATTTGCTTTTAAAATTTCAAATATGAGCTCTGGCTTGTCAAGTGCGCCTATACCTTCAATGTTCAATGAATTACCCATTTCTCCTAGATCATGCATTGATTTAGCCTGAAGTTCGCTTAAATCAAGGCTTGGAGCTGTTTTATCCCTGTACTGATATTCCTCTTTATATCTTCTGTTATTATTGTCGCTGCTGCCGTTACCGTTTTTTCTAGGTTTTTTAGTGTAAGCCCGATTTTGGGGGCGCTCGTTTGGTTGTGATGTAACTTTGTTTTTATCCTGAGGTTGTTTCTCTCTGCTATCTGATAATTCCTCTGATTTTAGTAAGTTTGGCTGTATAGGTACTTCGGAGTTTTTTGCAGTTTGATCCTCTTTAGAAGTTTTTTTAACTGTTGTTTTTTTTACATACTTTTTTTTCGGGGCAGAAGTAGTTTCTTCTTTTTCTACTTCATTGTTTTTTTCTGTGTTCATAATTAGTTACCTTTTTATTTCTAATAAAATATTTTTACATTGTTCATATAGAAAAGCGTGATTTCCAATATTAATAATACCAAAATCAGCTTTAGTTAGTTTTTCGTTGACAGACATTTGCGAGGCTATTCTGGCTTTTATTTCTTTGTCGCTCCAGTTTCTTTTACTCAGTCTTCCCATTTGGATGGACGGTGTAGTCCATATAGATATTATTTTAGTGAAGTATTTTTCCCAATTAGCTTCAAATAGAAGCGGAACGTCAAAAATTAGTAAGTTTTTGTTATTCCGACTGGCTTCATACGTTCTTTCAAATATCAATGGATGAATAAGTTGGTTCAGCCATTCACGCTCCTTCTTATCGTTAAAGACAATCTCTGCTATTTTCTTTCTATTTATTAAATTTGATTCTATTACTTTACTTCCCCATTTCTTAGTTATTGCGCGGATAACAGGGCCGTCGGATTCACTGTACAGTTCATGGCATACTGCATCTGCGTCCATAACAGTGCAGTTCAACGAAGTAAAAATCTTTAACGCTGTACTTTTTCCGCAGCCAATTCCACCTGTTAGTCCTATTAAGTTTATATTTTTCATAACGATAGAATATCTAAGTCTGTTAATATCCCCGCATTTTATCCGCCTTTTAGACCGTCTTAGCTCTTAACAGAGCGACGACGGAAGCTTTTTTGTAAGAGAAAATTTTAATTTGATAATAGTATTTATTGTAATAAGAATTTTAATACTTCGCTGAAGAGCGGGTAAACCTCAGACAGTAACAATATTCGAAATCTGGCGTAATGTGATATTTTCAGAAAAACAGTTATACAAGTTAACGATTCAGTGATAAATTATTTCTATGAACTAAACCAGAAAAAACGGACAGATTATTAGATTTTCAATATTGATTAGCTTATTAATTATGATTATAATATTAGCCTAACTAATTTCAAGTCTGGAATTGAACTATTAAACCTTTTTTTTAAGAAAAATTGACTTATGACAAAAAAAACAGAACAAGAGAGAATTCCTGCCGTTATAGAGCGAAATATCTGCTATAGTGGAAAATGGCTTAATTTTGAAAAAATTACTTATAAAGATTCAAAAGAACAGATTAGAAGTTGGGAAAATGTAAAGAGAACACCTGACAGAGGAGCAGCTGTAATTATTGCACTGTTACGTCCTTCAGATAAACTTGTTCTTATTAGGCAGTTCAGACCGCCGGTAGATAACTATGTGATAGAGTTTCCGGCAGGCCTTATAGACGAAGGTGAAGACTCTAAATCCTCCGCTATTAGAGAGCTAAAAGAAGAAACTGGATATAAAGGAAAAATTATTAATGTTTCTACACCTGTATACAGTTCCCCGGGTTTAACTGATGAAACAGTATCTATAGTTTTTGTTGATATTGATGAGAATGATCCAGAAAATATAAATCCCGAATCACTTAATGAAGCAACTGAAGATATTCAGGTTTATTTAGTAGAAAAAACTAAAATAAAAGATTTTTTAAAAGAACGCGAAAATGTGGGTGACAGAATTGATGCAAAATTATGCACCTATGCTTTAGCCTAAATTAGTACTTGGTTATCTGGTTATTTAAAAGCAACAAACCATCAGATATCTGAATATATACTGCAACTGGAAGCTTTAGTTGCAAATAAAGATTGTTTACTATGCTTAAGCCGATATTATTACTGTTTGCTACTGCACTCTTATGGAGTACAGGAGGAATCTTAATAAAATTTATTTCCTGGCATCCAGTGGCTATTGCGGGGACACGTTGTGCTATCGCGCTTCCATTATTGGTGTTTGTATATTATAGGCAGGCATATTCAAGCAGCAAAATGAGTGTTATTCAAGAGAGCTCAGATGCCAGTAAACCAGTTTTAAAAAATGTATTGGCTCCAGCATATAAGCATGGACATTTTAAATTTTCATGGCCTCTTCTGCTAGGGTCTGTATGCTACAGTACAACAGTAATTCTATTTGTTATGTCTACTAAAATGACTACAGCTGCGAATGCAATCCTGCTGCAGTACTCTGCGCCAATTTATGTTGCAATCTTTGGGATATGGCTTTTAAAAGAGCGGGTTTATTGCTTTGATTGGATTATTATTGCAGTTGCACTGCTGGGAAATTTACTGTTCTTCTTTGATAAATTATCTTTCACAGGTTTTTTGGGTAATATTTTAGCATTAATAACCGGTGTTAGCTTTGCTTTACTTGTCATTTTTATGCGGATGCAGAAAGATGCTTCTCCACTCGGAACGGTTGTGCTCGGGAATATTCTTACTGTTATTGTATGTCTGCCTTTTATGTTGCGAGATGTTCCATCTTCACTTGGAGCATGGATAGGATTAGTTCTTTTAGGACTGTTTCAGTTAGGACTTGCTTATATTTTATTTTCTATAGCAATAAAAAAGGTTACTGCACTTCAAGGAATAATGATACCATTAATTGAGCCTGTGCTGAACCCTTTATGGGTTCTTATCCTTTATAATGAAGTACCCGGTACTTGGTCTTTGATTGGCGGATGTATTGTCCTGGGTGCTGTGGTCATACGATCGTTAAATCTATTGAATAAATATACTACAGGCAAATGCTCTGTCAGTTAGATTTATTGCGAGAAAAAATTTTAACCGAGCAAGTCTAGCTGAAAAAGATATAAATATAACGACTCAAAGGCTCTATTGTATAGTAGATTGAAAAAATAGCTGATTGTCTTTGTATTGTTATTGTATTTTAGTTAGAATATGGTTATTTTTAATTTTTCAGTCTTAGCTTTTGTATTAAAATCCCCATGTTTCTTTATTTTTAACAGTGAATATAAATATTTTTATAAATTTTTAGGAGAATGATTTAATGGCAAAGAAAAAAAACAACTCTTTCAAATCGGTGGACAAGTTATCACGTGAACTTGATGTAGTGGATAATTTTGTATTGAAGAATTGGAAAAGATATGCAATTGGCGGTCTTATAGTAGTAGTGATTCTAGGTGTAGTACTTTTTATTTATGAAACGAGACATACAAACAGTGTTCAGGCATCAGAAGCTGTACTGAGTGCATCAACAATACCTGAGTTGCAGGAAGTAATAAAAAGATATCCGGATTATACTTCTGTAGACTTTGCCCGCCTTCGTTTAGCCTCAAAACTGTTTGCAAATAAGAAATACGAAGAAGCACTGAAAGTATATAATGATGAAATAAAATCTTCATCTTCTGACTATGCTACAGGTATAGGCAGGTTAAATAGTGCATATGTTTTGGAAGCTGAAGGAAAAAACAGTGAAGCCGCTGAACAGTTTAAAGTTTTATCCGATAATATTAAAATTCCTGTGATAGTTCGTTGTCAGGCGTCTTATTCTGCCGGGAGATTATATGACATACTTGGAAATTCTAAGCTGGCAGTCAGTATGTTAGAAAAATCAGCAGCAGATAAAAATACCTGTCTATTTTGGCCTGAGATGGCGGAGAAGGCATTAAACAGAATCAATAGACCGTAAGATCGTAAAACCGTAATAAGGCCTGTCGTTTACTGTAGAGACGCAAAATTTTGTTTCTCTATTTAGAATGCTGCTGTAGAGGCTGTTTCAATGAAAAATACTAAGCTTAAACAGTTAAGCAAAAATCAGGAGAAACTGATATTTTCTCTTTCACGTCGAAGAAAAAGAAAACAGTACGGGTTATGTGTATGTGAAGGTTTGCGTGCATGCACTGAACTATATAGTTCCAGGCCTGATCTGATACATTACGGTGTTATTCCTCTTGAGACGCAAAATCTTGCATCTCTACTGTCTATTTTTCCAAATGTAGATTTTTATGTCCTGCCTGATAGTAGATTTGAACGTTTAACCTCTACAGTGAATTCACAGGGAATTCTGCTAGTTTCAGAAATCCCATCATATTCAGATAATATTTGTACCGAATCACCATTTATTCTTGTTATTGACAGAATTGCGGACCCTGGGAACTTTGGTACAATCATGAGAACTGCTTTATCTGTTGGTTTGGATGAGATATGGTATTCATCAGGTACAGTCGATCCCTTTTCTGAAAAAACGATTCGATCGGCCCTTGGAGCTCAATTTAGATTACAGCTAAGAGAGTTTGAAGATTTGTCTATACTTACTAAACAGTATAGACAAATCGGATTTAATACTGTTTATAGGACAGAACCTGCCGGAGGAGAGAGCTGTTTTGACGCTAAGGATTTATTTGATAAAAGTATAATCGTATTCGGCAATGAAGCTTCCGGAGTTGATGATATAGAAAATTCAATACCGCTGCACATACCCATGCCGGGTGGGTTTGAATCTATTAATGTTGCTCAAGCCGTAACTGTAATTCTTTTTGATGCCGTAAGAAGAAAAATTTTATAACTTATAATGAGACAGAAGGTGTCTGCCTCATTAATGACTGTCTATGCTTCATGCTCTATATTTTTCTGATTTGATAATACAATAATGTGAAGAATAAGTGCAATCAGCATAAGAATACTACTTATTACTATTATTGACTTCAAACCATATACAGCCTGAACCCAGCTGGAAATAAGTTCAGCAAGCCATGTTGCAAGTCCTGTTCCAAATATATACATTGACATTAATCGGGGAGAGGGGTGTTTTACCTGTAGTGTTCCAAATGATAGACTGGAAGAATAAACAGTAGCACACCCTAAACCTAATATTGAAATAGATATATACATCATAATAACGTTTGCAGAGAAATAGACCGCTATATATGATAAAAATGCAACAATAATTGAATAAAGTATATATTTACCTACTTTGATATATTTTACAGCAATACTTGATATAAAGCATCCAATTCCATAAAAGATCCAGAACAGAGATATTCCCTGGTTCGCAGCCATTACATCGATATGAAGAATTTTAGTCAGATAATCAACCACCCAGTATGTAAATGATATATATGAAAGGAAATAAAAAATTAAAACAAAAAATATAAGATATATATTAATATTCCATTTAGAAAATTTATGGTCTACTGCTTTACCTTCGTGATCTGTGCTTGAGTCTAAGTCCGGCAATTTTGTAATTGATGCCATAATAAATATAAAGGCAATAATGATTAATACAGTAGAGTAAACACTCTGAAAAGAACAAAGAGAAAGAAGCATAGCTCCTACAATGTACGGGTATACAAAAGAACCTAAACTGAAGAAAAAATCGAGCAGATTTAAGTAAGTTGATCTTTTTGATTTATCAAAGGAGTGCATGATAAGTGTATTTGGGATGTGAACTATTACTCCAAAACATAAACCTATTATAAATAATTCAACACCGAACAAATAGAGACTAGTGGTGAAAAACATGGAGATTACACATATCGCAAAAATAATGCCGGCTAGAAAAATTTCTACCCTTACCTTAATAAACTTAACAAGGTACCCATTGAGAAGTTCATTTATGAGCATACCGAACATGAAACAGGAGAATACGGACCCCATGGTACCGATACTAGTATTAAAATATTTTGCAGCAGATTCCTTCAGTAAAAAAGGAAGTATTACCGCCACCCCTGTTATACAGGTTAGTGAAAAAGCCAGAATAGTTAGTTTTACCAGATTTGCCTTTGTTTTGTACTCTTCCATTTTTGTTTGCTCCATTTTTTAGTTTATTTTAAATAAAAAGCTCTACATTACTGAAATTAAAAATATACTTATTTCTATAATTCTATGCTATGCATACCCGATTTGTCAAGATAGGAGCTGTTGTATTTTTCATTAATTAATGCAGATATAACTCAAAACAGCGGAGCGGGACCAAAAAATTGAATTTTTAAAAAAAATTACAAGCTTCAAATATCAAATAAACACCAACCATCAAACTACAAATACCGATCAGTAAATCATCCAGTTTGTGATTTACTTGAAACTTGTTTTTTGCATATTGTTATTTTTTATTACATTTAAATGTTTCAAATAGAACAGCTGATACTATAAATAGTCCTCCAATAATAACCTTAAATGTTGGAATTTCATTTAAAAAAAGAACGGCTATTATTACACAATAGAATGGCTGTAAGCTTGAAAGAATACTTACTGTTTTAGGTCTAAGTCCTGCAAGACTTCTTATGAGAAGAGTGTGCGGTATGGCTGTAAAAAAAAGTCCTAATACTATTATTTTTACAACACTTGGATATGCAACAGCAGTATCTGTATTGAATATTATGATGGTAGGCAGTAAAAACAGAGCAGCTATCATTAACTGAAACATCATTACTTCTTCGCCTGAATGTACGCTGAGCACCTCCTTAGAAATGATGTTTCTTAAAGCAAAGAAGAACGCTGAAAGCAACCCCCACATAACTCCCTGTGTTGCTGAGTTAGATAATTCAAAATCAGGTAAGATGAGGCATACTCCGATTATTACAAAAATAGAAAGGAGAAAGTCATTAAAGTGCAGTTTGTTTTTGAAAAAAAAAGGCTCTAAGAAAATAGTCATTACCGGATACGAAAAAAATGATATTATTCCAATTGAAACTGAAGAAATCTGGATTGACTTAAAGAGAGAAAGCCAGTGAATAGCCAGTAGAATACCTGTTAAAATTATTGTAAAATATGTTCTGCCTGCTGAAGGGAAAAAACATTTCTTTCTGCTGATTTTAAGATATAAATAAAGAGCACAGGCAGCAATAACAGATCTTCCGAAAATAATATAATGAACAGGTAGATCGATTAGTTTAGGAAATAATGTAGTGACACTCATTATCAACAATGAGATATTCAGCTCAATTAAACACTGTTTTTGTGAAAACATATTTTTAGCAATATTTTGGTTGTAAACCTATACTTTCGGCAACTTCCCGCAATGCCAATATTACATCTGAAATCAGGTCGTTGAGCTCTATTTTAAGCATTTCTGCGTCTTTCAGCCAGTAGAAAAATATCCTTTAAATTATGAAGAGAATTAGCCTTCTCCCAGTTTGAGTCAAAATTTTTACTTTGCATTATCTGTGCGATTGCAGCCAAAGTCCTTAAATGCTGATTTCTTTTATTTTTTGAACCTATTAAGGCTATTACTGTTTTTACCTTAGAATGTTCTTCAGAAAATTTGATTCCTTTCCTGCACCTGGCAAGAAGGATTATAAAATGATCATCTTCTTCAACTACGATATGCGGGATGGCAATTGAGGGAAGCAGGACTGTTGAACTATCCTTTTCTCTATCTACAAATAATTGAAATAAATTATCCTTATCAATATTAACATGACTTTGCAGTTCTTCTGTTATGATATGAAAAAAATCTTTGAGTTCGATAGGACCTTCAATATCGAGAGTAGGGGCGTTTTCTATAAGATTATCAAAGTCATCCTTAACTACATTGTCGCGTTCATGGATAATATCTTTTAACTCTTTTTCCAAATGAACAGATGTAAGTTTTTTATTAGTTAAATCCTCTATTAAGTGAAGCAGTGCATATTTTGATGTTGTTTTTTTCGCATATAAAAAATAAAAAATCATACTGGATAAAACTAAAACCACACCTATTATGATCGCGTGCAGTTCCATATAGCATAACAAAAAAATAAATAGCAAGATACTTATAATTTGTGTCCAGGGATAGAATGGGGTAATGAAAGTCGGTCGATAATTCTGTATTTTACTCATACGCAGAACTATAACAGCCAAATTGACAAGAATATACATTGCCAAAAGGACTGTGGATGCTACTTCAGTCAATGTTTCAAGATCCATTAATAATGAAATTGTAATAAAAATGCCCGTCAGCACAAGAGAAATTATCGGTGTATTAAATTTTTTATTTATTCTCCCTAGAAGAAGGGGTACAAATTTATCTCTGCTCAGAGCTAATGGATAACGTGATGCAGTCATAATTCCGGCATTTGCAGTAGTTAAAAAAGCAAGAACAGCAGCTATCGTTAAAATGTAGAAGCCTGTTGTACCTGCTGAAATAAAAGCGGCATCCTGTATCGGTGTCAGTGATGAAGCAAGCTCTTTTCCTGGCATAACTCCTATACTAATAAAAAGAACTAGTGTGTATAGTGTCCCAACTACTAGAATAGCGCTGATGAGAGCAAGTGGAATATTTTTTTTGGGATTTGATATTTCTCCTGAAATGCCTGAGACATTTGCCAACCCTCCAAATGAAACAAAAATAAAAGCTGCTGTAGCAATTATATCATTGAAGTTAGTTTTTGGTTTTAAGAAAGGTGAAAAGTGAGTAACATCAACAGAATTAAAACCTAAAATTATAAAGAGTATTATTAAAGGGATTAGTATAAAAATCATAATCATTTCAAGTTTAGCTGCTTTTTCTGTACCAAAAATATTAAGCACTACGAAGGCGAAAGTAAGAACTACAGAAGAAAAATACATATTGATACCGGTAAAATAATGGCTGATAAGGAAAGCAAGACCAAAAATAGCAAAAGCGCATTTCAGGGATATTGCAAACCATATCAGAAATCCGGTAGTAGTGCCTATCAGAGGCCCGAGAGACCTGGAAATGAAATAATAATTCCCCCCGGCTTTAGGCATAGCAGTAGACAGTTCAATCATACTCAAAGCACCAAGAAGAACACAGAAGCCTGCCACTCCATAAGAAATGATTACTGCTGGCCCGTCTTTTGCAAAAGCTATGCCGGGCAATAAAAATATGCCTGCGCTAATCATAGATCCGATGGCAATGCTGAATAAATCTAATCCGCTAATATTTCGTTTTAACTTCATCAATTCAAACTTTACAGATTTATGTGGTTGTATCAATAGTAAATATTCTTGTAAAAGAGACGCCCCGGTTCTTGAGGCTGATCCAAGGCAAGCTACGAGACGCCGCTTTTACTAATTTGTATCAAATATCATATATTTGATAGAGTCCTGCAAATCTAGTTTTTGGGTTTAACCATCGGGAACGGAACAATATCCCTCATAATCGGAGAATCAGTTAAAAGCATTACTAGACGATCTATGCCGATACCAAGTCCGCCGGTAGGAGGCATTCCACATCCGATAGCTTTGATGAAGTCAGTATCGAGAGGATTGTCATCCCAGTCCTGATCTTTTTCCTGTTTCTGCTTTTGAATCTCACGTTGCTGAACAAAGCGTTCAAGCTGAACAACAGGATCATTCAGTTCAGAGTATGCGTTAGCAAGTTCCATACCGCAAACCTGTGGTTCAAATCTTTCTACAAGCCTGTCATCACCTCTCTTTACTTTAGTAAGAGGGCTTACTTCGATAGGATGATCTGTGATAAAAGTAGGTTGAACAATGTGTTCTTCGCAAAGATTTTCAAAAAGTTCAACTACACCGACACCCCATGAGATGGAAGGATCATGTTCGATATTATGCTTCTTAAGCTCTATCTTGATTTCTTCTACAGACATTTTATCCGCATCAATACCTGCGAATTCATTTATTGCTTCCAGCATAGTCATTCGCTTCCATGGTGGGGCAAATTCAAGTTCGTTTCCCTGATAAGTGATTTTTGTTGTGCCGCATACATCTTTGCATACATCAGACACGAGATTTTCCAGTCGTTCCATCTGATTATTGTAATCAGTGAATGCTTCATACCATTCCATCATAGTGAATTCAGGGTTATGTGTAGTATCAATGCCTTCATTTCTGAAGTTTTGGCATATTGTATATACTTTATCAAAACCTGCAACAATATAGCGCTTTAGATAGAGTTCTGGAGATATTCTTAAAAAAGCCTCTTTATTATCCAGTGCCCAAATTGAAGTTTTAAAAGGGCGAGCTTCTGCTCCGCCGTAAACGAATTCAATAGAAGGGGTAGTTACTTCCAGAAAACCCGCTCTTTCCATATGTTTTCTTACAGAAGTAAATATTTGAAAGCGTTTTTTTATTTTATTTCTGTCTTCCTGGTCCAGCATCCAGTGCAGATAACGCTCTCTGTATTTTGTTTCAGTATCTGAAGAACGATAAAAAACCTTATCATCCGTTTCTTTTCCCATTGGGATATGAACTACAGTTTTTGAAAGGATTGTAAGTTTTTGAACTTTTATCGAGAGTTCACCCATTTTAGTTCTAAAAATGGAACCTTCAACACCGATGATATCACCCATATCAAGCTGGGCAATATGTTTGAATTCCTGCTTTGAAAACGGTCTGTTATTAATGTACAACTGAATCTTTCCTGTATCATCACGCAGGTCAAAGAACATAGTTCTTCCCATTTTTCTGATGGCCCAGATTCTACCGGCAGCTTTGCACTCTATCTGAATTTCTTCGCTCTGCTTTTCCTGTTCTTCAGCTTTTTGAACAAGGACGTCCAGTTTCTCGCTGTTTTCGAAACTGTAAGGGTATAATGTTGCACCTTCTGCGAGCATTGTTTCTCTTTTTTGTATACGTGCACTGTCAAATCCAAATTTTTTGTAATCCATTCGTTCCTCAGGGTAAAGTTATTTTGATGCTATTTTTAAAACAAAAGCTAAAAGTTTATAATATATTGATATTTAACAAATAATCGAATAGAAAAGTAATATTTAATGCTAGATTTCTTTCTCTAATGTTTTTCTTAACAAATAAATCTACTGGCGAAAAGAGATATCAAATAAATTTAATAAACATATACAATACAAAGACTTGACAATAAAAATATTATATCATAGAATTAAATCAAATTGTATACCGTAAACGGTAGAGTATTATCGCTTCGCTTTGCCGCATTTAAAGCTACAATCGCAAGCTAAAAGTTAAGATCTTTACCGACGAAAGTATAACTTTCATCTTTGTTATAGCAGCAAGAGTCTTTTTCAGTTTTCTTATTTCATTTTCTTATTGTAGAAACACCATATATACCATGGAATACTGTTAACTTTCCAGCCGCTTTCATCCGCATGAACTATTTCCTGTATCTTTAATGCTTCTTTCAGCGTTTTATTTTATAATATGGTTTCAGTCTATCTGTAACACGGTTTACTATTCCAAGAACACCACTTGGAGAAAGTTCTATGCCGAGTGTCTCTGTACAGAATGCGTTTAGTTTTCGATATGTTACACCGGCCTGACGCATGGTGCTGAGATGAACGGCAAGATTAGAGCTTATAGTAACAGGGGGACCTTTTACGGCATTGAGATGTCGCAGAATTTCACCGCATTGGATTTACTCTCTTTTTCATATGCATAACGTACCTGCTGATTAGAACGTTTGTTGTTGAGTTTCAATTCTTCAATTTGTTTTTCCTGTTCAATTGTCGGCTCCTTCAGCGGCCTGCATTTTTCTTCAAGAACGGAAATATATATTTTCTGTTCCGAATACAGTTTTTCTTTCCCCGCAGGTGAATCAGATATTTTTTCAAAGGCACGAATTATTCTTTTACTGGATTTAGCTGATCTATTCAGCTTTTTGAGCATG
This sequence comes from uncultured Victivallales bacterium, assembly GCA_964523175.1. Classification (GTDB taxonomy): domain Bacteria; phylum Verrucomicrobiota; class Lentisphaeria; order Victivallales; family GWF2-38-69. The sequence goes on from CAZGAI010000006.1 coordinate 16,417, forward strand.
GTGAAGACTGAAGTCTGCTCCGAATTTATCTGAAACGTTGGCCTATATACTTTAGAGGAGGCCTCAAAGGAATGGTTCAAATAAAACGTATAAAAAAATAGAATTGTTTATTGACTACAACTTCAAAATACGCTATAAAGGTCATTGTAGGTTAAAACGTAGTAGAACAATATTTTAAATACCACTTTACGACCGGGAGCTAAAAACTGTCGGAAAAATTACATAAAAAAATTAATGACAAATTAACAGCGAAAGTGCACAAAGTGGAAAAATAATTGTTATGAATGAGGATTAACCCGATGAACGCATTGACATAGGTCGCTGGTTGCCGTAGGACAAATGAACGGCAGAAGGATTTGTTTTTTACGCAATACACGAAATAAATTAAAAGAAACAATAAAGGAGGTCATTAACATGGCAAAAACCATGACTCGACGTGCAGCTGCCGTGAGGGCGGTAAAATTAACGGTAATTGGGACGTGCCTGCTAATGTGGGCGGCGTTCACCACTGCGATCGACACGCGCGCTAATACCCTCGATGCCGACTGCCTACAATATTATATAAAGAACGCCACCCAACTGCCCCCCCATCCAGGCGTTGGTATAACAGTGGACTGGTCTGTGACAAATGAAGACGGCAGCGGTGACGGAATGAGGAACGGGACGACGTACGCTCCACCCCGCCCTGATTACCCAAAAATGAAAGGGACCATTATGACTACGGCCTCACATCATCAACTGAGTCCTACCGAGTCTACCGGGAAATTGCATTTTAAGGTGCTGGTGGGGCTTGCCTCGGACGGTACGAACTTTCAAATACGTGGTGAGGCTCACGTGGAATGCTATGAGAACACAGAAGAAGCACCTTTGACCTATTTAGAGGTGTACGCCTTACCTCTCGTCGACCCATCTATGATTCATTCGTTCGGGAAGAAAAACCGATACTCTGCATCAGACATACCGAAAACGGGGGTGTGTGGCCGGCAACCTTGGTCGCAATCCATACGGTACTCGACGCTTAAACCCAATTCTTTGTTCGACTTCCTGATTACAGTGAACTGGGATTTTGGGTCGGAACATTCACACATGTGGGTAAAGATAAGCGATTATGTACCGTTCGGGGAGGACAAAGTAACCACGGAGGTGACACCTACTCGCGGAAATTACCCCTTATTTAAACAGCCTCATGCCGGGGACAAGCTGTACATGAAGGGCGACATAGTAACTTATATGAACAACTTGGCATGGGAATCACTAATAGACAATAACTCATGGATTCCCGGAATGAATTTTCCTCAGGTGTGGGGTAAGGCGACACAGGGTGACTTTATGGCTCCACGTGGGGTGATTGCTCCTTCAGGGAGTGTTACTGTTCAACGCGAAAAAGAGAAAACATTCAAATTCACCGCTAATGAACCGGATAAATACATACCAGATGTTTGGGTTGACGGGGAATGGGTCTCGAATGAGCCGTCTTATACCTTCAAAGCTGTTAAACAAAACCATAAATTAAGTGTGGGATTTGTTTTAAAAAAGTGACTTGACGCACTTCTGAACAGTGATAAATTGTAAATCATAAGACTAAAATCTCTGCAAGTACTAAGTGACGTGCGTTTCCAACCTCAATTCCTAGGGATTGAGGTTTTTTACTGTTTTGTAGCTTAAATCCCGTTTTTTGCCGGTAACAGATTTTTTTCACTTTTATTTTGTCTAAAATTTCATCTTCCCTTTGAGATTAAACGGTAGGTAGAAAGTGGGGTCAGTAAAAAACTGGTGTCGTTTGTAAGATAGTTCAAGTTCTTTTCACGTGTTTCTATATCCGTAACACTAAAGTAGCACCCATTGATCATATACAAGGATTTGGTAAGGTTTGATCTTATTTTTTGTCCTAGTTTTTGGCATTAGTTAGGGATGGGTTCATCACTTGAGAGGATATCTTTTTGTTATATTGATCATGATATAAAAAAACAAAAAAGCCAGCGATAATTACGCAATTTGTAGTCTTACATACTTACGTAGTTGCTCTTGTTATTTTCATGATTTTTTGACGATTTATTCTTGCTATAGCTTCAGATATCTGCTAGATTATATTTAAATTAAGTGTGTTGGTCGTGATCTTTTTGCTTCGAATTAGTTGCGCACGCGCTAAGCATAGTTAGTTGCGTGATTAAAACCGTAAATTGCGGGGAAAGGTTTGTGGAATCTAATCATAAGAGATTGCATCTTTTTGATTTATTCAGCTAAATCGCCTCCAAAGACTATCGTATATTGTAAAATTACGAACTGCTTATGCTGTTAACGTAAAATACAAGAACTGATTAACTTAATAAAATCTAAGCATGGGGGGATTAAAAATGCGTATTGGTATGGTAACCATTTTGATCGGCTTCAAAATGTAATGCAATTAATAATATATTAGCATTAAAAATTATTGGAGAAATCAATGAAAAAATTAATAGTATCTATAGTATCGCACACTACTGATACTATTTACGACTCTTTTATTCTGTAGGAACATATTTAAAACAAAAATTTGGACTAATAAAAACTATGAAACAATTTTCTAAAAACTATGATTTTTTAACAAAACTATGCGCAATATCAGCAATTTGCACCTGCTTTGTGCTACTGGCACCCAATCTACTTGCGTTTCCGGCAAATTACGAACTTTTCGACTACAATGGGATATACAAATGTAATATACCAGCTCACGATGGGTTACCAGAGAAAACGTTACAGCTCAATATTTTTGATCTTCACAAAAGTCAGGACGAAATCAAAGACCTTTTCACATGGCAGCTAAAAACAATAACTCATGCTGCTGAAGGTGATACAACGACTTTTAAAGCTGGTGATGGGTTTTTCTCAAACCAATCTAACGGAACATCCCTAAATGACTACTATGGTCCTGGTGTACCTGCACAGGGTATGCAGAATGCTGGTTCAGATTTGTGTTATCACCTTTATCATAATGATCCAAGCGAAACAGATGTTCAGTCGTTTACGAAGGAGAGTAACTTTTATTTAAAATTCAAAGATAATTGCAATATTGTGTCAGTTACTGCTTCCCGTGGCAATCCATCAGAATCTGAAATTAATGTGATAATGATGAAAAGCCCATTAGATAGCATTGACCCCGTCATACAGGTAATTCCGCCAAAAGCTAAAACAACATATATAGAATATCCCGGAACGGCTCAACGTTGGGATCAATATAATGTCGGATTGCTATATACCAAGTACTGTAACGATCCCTCGACAAGTACAGCGCTGAATGACGCAAAAAACATAGCTAACGCTGATGCGAAAGTAACATATTTCGGTTGGGATACTGGGCATCTGCGCAAATGGTCTTTCTACGGTGGTACACCCAGTTATGGTGGACTCGGCATACATCGCGGAGCTTTTTATACTAAATCTCCGGCGACAGGCGGTTCAATACACATACATAATCCGGATGTACCATCCAAAACCGCTTTAATTTACGTCCAGAAAATTGGAGAGGATATAAACATAAACAGCAGCATTATAAACAGCTCGGATATTGTAATTAGCAGTAGTATCAAATCTGAAATTATAAGATCTAATGCAGCAGACACAACTATTCATTTCCCTGAACATTCTGCATATTCAAATTACAATGTAACTGTTGTTTTTATGGATTATGTGATATATGACAAGTATGTCCCTGAAGCCGACAAGTTTATAAAAGATGCGAAAATCCACACAACAATGTCTATCCCAATTAATAGTAAAACACTTGTCAATGGCATGCCGATACAAAAAGCAAGGGTTAATGTTTGTATCTTCGGAACAACACCGATTACTCATGAACTTGTTGATGGCTCATTAAAACTTATCTCAAATTCCAAGGATACTATTTGGTTTAAATGCAGGATGGGCGAAAACATAAATATAGTAAGCGTGATTTTTGATGATATAATTGATGGAACTTCAGTGCCTATTAAACGGGGAGAAAATTTTACTATTCCAGATCCAATAGGTAATTACACATTTTTTGCAGTTACTCCAAAAAATGCTACACAACTTGCCCGACTGCTTCCGGCATTAGGAAAGGAAATATAAACCGAGAAAATGCAGTTGTTATAAAAAAACATAAAAAATTGAAAGAGAGACAGTTGGAGTGTATGAGTTTATAGGAAGAATGGTTCAGCATATAGGGGGTCTGTGCAGGCTCTCCTACAAAACTGTATAAATAGATCAAACTACGTAAAACATCTCTCCTTGTAAATCCAGAAGAAAGAGTCTCTGAAATAATTTGCAATATAAGGTTTATATTTGTTAACCCAAGTTTGTTAGTTTAGTCTCTGTTTTGAGTTGATATGTTAAACATGTATTGAATTTCAA